>JAPKMS010000291.1 GCA_026645775.1 Anaerolineae bacterium | reverse complement strand
CGCAGCGCAGCAGGCCCTGGGCCGCTTCATGGCACGCTACGGCAGCCGCGGCCTGGCGGAGATCGACCTCGGGCGGCCGCGCTGGTCGGAAGATGCCACGCACGTGATGGAGGTGGTGGCCGGTTATCTGCAGATTACGGACGCGGCACACGCCGAAGGTGCGCAGAGCGGAACGCCGGATGCGGTTTTTGCCCGCAGCGCGGCGGTCGCCGGCGCGGCAGTCAACGAGCTGGTGGCGGCCGTGCGACAGGGACGCGGCGGACGGCTCAAGGCTCACCTGGCGCGATTCGCCGCGGGACGGGCGCGCGGTCTGATGGCGCTGCGCGAAAGCCCCAAGTTCTTTGTGGTGCGCCTGTTCGGCATCCTCCGCGCTGAGCTGCTCGAGGTGGGCCGGGAGCTGGTGGAAGCCGGCGAGCTGGCTGAGCCGGATGATCTGTGCTATCTCTCGGTTGCCGAGCTGGCCGTCTATGCGGACGGCAGGAATCACCACGGAGACCCAGAGAAGAAGAGTGGGGGCGCAGGGGCGAGATGCCCCACTGACGACTCGCCGCAGCGAACGTTGAGCGGCAGACCCGTTCAGCATAACATGAGCGATTCTGACGAACGAACCGACTGGGCCGGCATGATCAGCCAGCGACGGGAGGCGTACCGCCGCGAAGGGCTGCGGCGCCAGATCCCGCGCCTGCTGCTGAGCGATGGCCGCGCGTTCTATGCGGGCATGACCGCAGCCGGAGGCGCCGCCGGGGTCCTGGCCGGCAGCCCGGTATCGCCAGGCAGCGTGAGCGGCCGCGTCCGGGTGGTGCTCGACCCGCGGCGCGCTGGGCTCCTGCCGGGCGAGATCCTGGTCTGTCCCGGCACCGATCCCTCGTGGACACCGCTGTTCCTTACGGCCGCCGGCTTGGTCATGGAAGTGGGCGGGCTGATGACCCACGGCGCGGTGGTCGCCCGCGAATACGGCATCCCGGCCGTGGTCGGCGTGGATCGGGCGACCGAGCGCTTGCAGACGGGCCAGCTCATCTCGGTGAATGGCTCCACCGGCGAGATCAAGATGCTGAATGCGTGATGTCGGCCACACACGAAGACCGCCGTCGTCCACCCGGAACGACGGCGGTCTTCATGTCTGCCGGCCTTGGTGCTACTTGACCGTCACGGTCGCGGTGAGCGGCGTGTCTTCGCTGGAGTTGCCGAAGTACACCGTGTACTCGCCCCGTTTCACGGCGAAGCCCTGCACGCAGTAGTCCCACACGGACAGCGGGTGATTGGTCGCCGCCGGGTCGATAACGATGCTGACCCGCTGCGACTGGCCCGGCTGCAGGTGGATCTTCTTGAAGCCGACCAGACGCTTGGGCGGCTGGCCCGCGACCGGGATGCCCAGGTAGACCTGCCCGACCTCGGCGCCGGCAACCTTGCCGGTGTTCTTGACGGTGAACGCCACCGTGATGGGTTGCGCGCCGTCGGTGTCAGCCGGGCTGACGGCCAGGTCAGAGAGCTCGAACGTGGTGTACGACAGCCCGAAACCGAACGGGAAGAGCGGATTGATGCCCTGGGACTGGAACCAGCGGTAGCCAACCTGGCGGCCCTCGGTGTAGCGGATGACCGGGAAGCCGCCGCCCTCGTCCGTGCCGGGGTAGCGCACCGGGTCGTTGTGGTAGAGGGTGTCCCGCTCCGCTGCCGGGTAGGTGGTCGGGACCTTGCCGCTGGGGTTGACGACGCCGAACAGCAGGTCGGCGACAACGTGGCCGTCCTCCGTGCCCTGGTTCCACGCCTCCAGGATGACCGGCGCCTTGTCGATCCACGGCATGAGCACCGGGGAGCTGTCCTTCAGCACGACCACAGTCCTGGCATTGAGCCCGAGCAGCGCGTCGAGCATCCGGTTCTGATCGTGGAACATGTCCCCGCTCGGCCGATCTATGCCCTCGGTGGCGACGACGCCGGCCATCAGGACGACGGTGTCAGCCGCCTTGACCGCGGCCACGGCCGCGTCCAGGTTCGACAGGTCGCGGGCAACGGTGACCTTGCTGACGGTGGCATCCGAGCCGAGGGCGGCCAGCACGTCCTGCATGCCCGCGACCGGCGGCACGGTGTACAGCGGGTCCACCTTCGAGGAGCCGCCGCCGCCCTGGCAGGCGTCATCGACGTACTCAGCCTGGCCGACGATGAGCACCCTGCCGGCCGTCTTGGCGTCCAGCGGAAGGAGCCCGCCCTCGTTCTTCAACAGCACGGCGAGCTGCTCGCCGATCCTGCGGGAGATGGCGCAATGGCCCACCGCGTCGATCACGCCGGGGTTGTACGGGCGCTCGAACTGGCCAAAGCGGAACATCTGCGTGAAGCGGCGCACCAGCGCCCGGTCGACCGTCTGAATCTCGAGGCTGTGGTCGTAGAGCGCGTTCTTGACGTTGGTCTCGTTGAGCCACTTGGCGTCGGGCATCTCGTGG
>JAPKMS010000290.1 GCA_026645775.1 Anaerolineae bacterium | reverse complement strand
TTGGGAGATTGGGAGATTGGGAGATTGGGAGAGGTCCAACTCGCCGATGACCAATCTACCAACTTACCAACGCGCCAACCTACCAATGTACCAACTTACCAATGGACCAACCTACCAATCAACCAACTTACCAATGTACCAACCTACCGTTCTCCTGCCGCCAACACCGCACGCACGATCGCCGCGTAGCCGGTGCAGCGACACATGTTGCCGCGCAGGTGGTGGCGGACGTCGTCCTCGGTTGGGTGCGGGTTCTCCAGCAGCAGGCTCTTGGCCGTGATGATCTGGCCGGGCGTACAGTAGCCACACTGGTATGCACCGTAGTCAATGAACGCCTCCTGCAGCGGATCCAACGTGCCGTCGGGCTGCGCCAGCCCTTCGATGGTGGTGATGTCGTGGCCCGCGGCCTCGACTGCCAGAACCAGGCAGGAGAGCACCGGCTTGCCGTCCATCAGCACGGTGCAGGCGCTGCACTCGCCGATGCCGCAGCCGTACTTGGTGCCCGTCAGTTCCAGGTCGTTGCGCACCACATTGAGGAGCAGGTCGTGCGGCGAGACCCAGGCGCGTTGCAGATGACCGTTGACTCTCAGCGCAATCTGCCGCTTCTCCTCTGCTCCTAAGCGCTGTGTCTCCCCGCATCCCCTCGTCTCCCCGGCTCCTGGTTTCCCGATCTCCCGATCTCCCCATCTCCGCGTCTCCTCATCCCCCGCACGCTCCCACGCCAACCGCAGCCCATCGCTCACCATGACGCGCACGGCTTCCCGACGGTACGCGGCCGTCGAACGGACGTCGTCAATGGGCGTGACCTCGGCGGCAGCCGCCTCGGCCGCGGCATCGGCCAGCGCCTCGCTCCACGCCTGGCCGATCAGCAGCGCCTCGGCCCGGCGGGCGCGCATCGGGGTCGGCGCCACGGAGCCGAAGGCCAGGCGACAATCCACGATCAGGTTCCCGGCCCCCTGGGTCAGCACCACCGCGCAGTTCGCCTTGGCGATGTCGTTCGTCACCCGCGAGACCTTGGCGAACGCGCTGCCGACGCCGGGCTTGGGTTGTGGCAGCGCCACAGCGGTGATGATCTCGCCGGGCTGCAGCGCTGATCGGCCGGGGCCGACGAAAAACTCGGCCAGGGGCAGGCGCCGCTCCCCCTGGGGCCCGACCAGCGTCAGGGTCGCGCCGAACGCCAGCAGGCTGGGCGCGGAGTCGGCCGCGGGGGAGGCGTTGCCCAGGTTGCCGCCGATCGTGCCCATGGTCTGCACCTGGGTGGAGCTGAAATTGGCGCACGCCTCGGCCAACGCCTGATAGTGTGTTCGCACCAACGGGTGCCGCTCGATGGACAGGATGGAGGCCCGCGCACCGAGATCCAATGAATCTTTTCGGACCTCGATCCGATCCAGCCCGGGGATGCGATTCAGGCTGATCACGACATCGGGCGCAAGGCGCTCGATCTTCATCTGCACGAGCAGGTCGGTGCCGCCGGCCAGCAGCCGGGCGCGGTTGCCATGCTGTGCCAGCAGCGCCGCCGCGTCGGCCACGGTCTCAGGCTCGTAGTAATCGAACGCGTTCACGAGGATATGGGAGTTGGTCATTTGATTCATGCGAGCACCTCCGCAACGCCGAGATCGACTCGTTCGTCAGGCGTAGTGCGTAGTGCGCAGTGCGTACCGCGCAGCATCCCTTCGGGATTCCGTGTCTGTTGTGGGGATTCGTTTGGTGTCACCACCCCCATCGTGCCTCCAGAGCCTGGTTCCCAATCCCTAGTCCCTAATCCCTCCGTCCGCAGCGCCGCTAAAATCTTCTCCGGCGTGATCGGCAGCTCATAGAAGCGGATGCCCAGCGCGTCGCGCACGGCGTTGGCATAGGCGCCGGCGACGGGATTGGTCGCTGCCTCGCCGATGCCTTTGGCGCCGAACGGTCCAGTCGGCTCATAGGTGTCGGCGAAGTGCGTGGACAGGTCGTCCAGGTGCGGGCTTTCGTTGATGCCCGGCACTTTGCCGTCCACCAGGTAGCCTTTGGATCGAAGCTGCCCCGCGGCATCCCACTCCAGGTTTTCGTACAGCGCGAAGCCGGCGCCCTTGGACAGTCCGCCCTCCAACTGACCGGCGATCTGCACCGGGTTGATCACGGTGCCCGAGTCGCCGCCCATAACCGCCTTCACAGTGCGCACCACGCCGGTCCAGGTGTCCACCTCGATCTCCACGAACACGGTGACGTAGCACGGTGGGCAGTTGACGGGCCGGTAGCTCTCCACTGCGGCGATCGTCTTCCAACTGTCGGTCCAGCACCGGGTCGCAATCTCGCCGACGGTCATCTGCTTCCCCGGTAGGGCGGGCGCGTAGACAACGCCCTGGCCCAGTGCTTCATCGAGCCGGAGTTTTAACGCTTCCGGCTGCACGTTCATGTAATGGGCCGCAGTCTGGAGCAGCTCCTCCCGCACCTTTATCGTGGCCTTGAGCACCGCGCCGCCGCCCGCGTAGATCCCGCGCGTCGCATGCGTGACCACGTCATAGACGCTGGTGCGGGTGCCGACCGGCGAAACGTCTACCTTATCCAGCGGCACGCAGAGCGCCTCGGCCGCGATCTTGGCGAACGCCTCCAGCGTGCCGCCGCCGTGATCCATTGCGGCCGAGATGACGTCCACCGAGCCGTCCTGGTTGATCTTCACCATCGCGCCGGAGAAATCGATGACATCCCCCGGCGCCGGCGCGCCCGCGCTGGAGGTGTGGAAGCCGCGCGCGAGGCCGATGCCGCGGCGGTAACGGGTTGAAGGTTGAAGGTTGGAAGGTTCAAGGTCAGAGAGCGCGCCCCCGTCACCTTCAACCTGTAACCTTGAACTTTCAACTCGCGTCCGTCGTTCCCACCCAATCAGTTTCGCCCCTTCGCGCAGAAGCTGCGGCACGCCGTCGCTCTGGACGATGGACTTGACCATTGGCCCCTGGCCCCACGAGGTATCGCCCAGGCCCACGTAGTTCTTCAGGCGCAGATCGATCGGATCCATCTCCAGCTTGCGCGCCAGCTCATCCATCAGCGATTCCACGGCGAATGTCACCTGCGGATTGCCGAAGCCTTGCATGGCGCAGGAAGGCCCCTTGTTGGTATAGACAGCCTTGCCGTTGTAGCGCAGGGCCGGGAAACGGTAGAGCGACATCAGCCAGCCGGCGCAGACCCCCAGGTAGGAGTAGCCCTGGATGATGTGTGCGCCGATGTCGGCCACCACCGCCATCTCCGCACCCAGCAGCGTCCCATCCCGTTTGGCCGCGATCTTGAGCTGGATGTCCGAGGGATACTTGCTGTGGTCGTGCATATCCTCTTCGCGTGTCAGCGAGATCTTCACGGGCCGGCCGGCCTTCAGCGCCAGCGCCACGGTCACGGGGATCACCGTGTTCATCTGGATGGACGAGCCAAAGGTGCCGCCGACCGCCATCCGCCGCACGTCAATCTTGCTCAACGGGATGTTGAAGACCTGGCCGAGGATGATGCGGACGTTGTGGATGGACTGCGTCGTACACCACAGCGTGAACCCGCCGTCCGGCTCCGGCTTGCACACCGCGCCCTTCGGCTCCATCTGCATGTGGTAGATCTTCGGCGTCTTGAAGTGGCCTTCCACAAACACGTCAGCTTCAGCAAAGGCCTGTTCGATGTCGCCCTGGTTGATGTCGCGGGCGGAGATGATGTTGTTTGCAACCTTCACCGTCTCGCCGAGACCATAGGCGACGGTGTCGTAGAGCTGCGGCGCGTCCGGCTGCATGGCCTCCCATGGATCCGTGACGACCGGCAGCGGCTCGTATTCGACCACCACCGCCCGTGCGGCGCGCTCGGCCAGCTCCTCGGTCTCGGCGGCCACGGCTGCCACCGGCTCGCCCATGCGCCGCACCTTGTCGGCCAGCACGGTGCGGTCTTTGTGCAGCACCCACGGCACGGAGACGATGCGCTCGTTGAAGGGGACGTGCGGCGCGTCGTCCCACGTGATCACCACTGCGCCCAGCGCTTCGGCCGCGCTCGCGTCCACGCGCTTGACGATCGCATGGGCGTACGGGCTGGCCACGTAGCGGCCGTACAGCATCCGCGGCAGCGCAAGGTCAACCGTGTATTGTTCCTGCCCCGTCACCCGCGCGATGCCATCCTTGCGCCGTGTGGCGTGACCGACGACGTTGAACGCGTCTTTTTTCGTCATTTGTCACCTACTTTCGCTTGCTGATGACCAAGAACTGGCATCATGCTTCGGGCTGTTTTGCTGGAAGGTCGGAATGGAGGTCGGATGCTAGTGCGTTGCAAAAATTCCGCCTAATGGAAAAGGGTTCCATTATCTATACTGAGTCTATCATCCGAAGGGACATTTGTCAAGCCTCTTTTTAATCGATCCAACGGCCTTCACAGCGGGATGTCCCCGCGGGGGTCAGTCGATCAAACGCCCGCGCAGGATGTAAGCGATCTCGTCTTGCAGGCTGCCCGGCAATGGCTGCGGTGTGTGCGATGCCATGAGGGCGATAGTTTTGTCCCGCAGGCGGGCGTCCAGGCTCGTCCCCCCGCGCTTCAACCAGTCTGCCGTGCGGCGCCGGTTGAACAGGCCGGGCCGCCAGGTCTCGCGGAAGTGACGCAGGGTATGATCGTGGCCGAGGAATCCGCCGCCTGGGCCGACAGCGTGGATGACCTCCAGCGCAAGCGATTCTGCGTCGAGCTGCAGCCCACCGGCAAACGCATCCAGCATCGAGATGATCTCAGCGCAGAGGACGATCATTTCCGGCGAAGTCATCAGGCCGGCTTCCAGGTAGCCCACATCGTGCGCCAGGTGTGTGCCGGTGAGCCGCGCCACCTGGATCGAGAACGCAGCATCGATGGCGGCCTGCGCATCCAGTGTGGGGCTGTCGGACATGCCCGCGTTGCCCCAGATGGGCAGGCCGTAGAAACGGGCCAACTCGGCCGATGCCACGCGCGCCAGCTCGTACTCGGGCGCGCCGTAGACGCTGATGGTGGTGCGCATGTCGAGATGGTGCGCTTGCACGCCGTAGACGAATGGGGCGCCGGGTCGCCGAAGCTGGTGGATGACCAGGCTCGAGAGCACTTCGGCGTTGCCCAGCGCGAGCCCACCGGCCAGCGTCACCGGAGCCGTGCCGCCCATCATCGGCGCCGGCGAGTGGACGATGGGCAGGCCGTGCTCAGCCATGTAGAGCAACTTGCCTGTGGCGGTCTCCGTGTGCGCCAGTGGGGTGGTCGGCTCGGCATAGAGCAGCAGGGTAGGGTTCAGGCGCAGCTCTGTCATCCCCCCGGCCGCGGCGGCCGCCATCGCAGCGATGGCCTCACAGTCCGCCGTGTCGTCGCACACGAACACCACCGGTTTCTCGGTGTGTTCCAACATCAAAGCGTATTGCAACCGATAGGGGCTGGGCAGGCCCGCGTCGGACGGGATGCCCATGCTCATGCAGAATTGGAGCTCGGGCAGGGCATCCACCAGGCGGATACAACTCACGATATCGGCCTGGCTGAAGAGCCGGCGCTGCCCGGTGTGTGGGTCCAGGTAGTTGGGGCAATCGGAGCCGGGGCCGAAGTAAACGTTGTCCCCCGCCAGTTTCATGGCCGGCTCGCTTGTGCCGCGACGGCACAGCGTGATGACCGGGGGCGCCTGGCGGAGCGCCCACTCGATCAACGCCGCGGGCATGTGCACCAGGTTGCCGTCGCTGATCGGGGCATCGGCCTGGCGCAGCAGCTTGAGTGCGCCTTCGTGGTGCACGCGCACCCCGGTGCGGCGCAGGATCTCTAATGAGGCGTGGTGGATAATCTCACACTGCTGACGGTTCAGCAGGGTGAGGCGAGGGGTGGCGGTAGTGCTAATAGGCATGTGCAGTGTGTCCATGGATTAGCTCTCTGAGCAGGGCCGGCAATCGTGGGTTTAACCGCGTTTCCGGATGTATTCGATCTCTGCCAGCACGTTCGCGGGCAGTTCCGGCGTGCCGGCGCGCTCCATCAGCGCAATGGTCTTGTCGCGCAACCGGTCGCCGAGGCGCGTGCTGCCGCGCTTGGCCCAATCATTGATGCGTTGGCGGCTGTAGAGGGCCGGCTGCCAGAACTCGCGGAAGTGGTTCAGCGTGTGCTCCGTGGCGATGTACGAACCGCCGGGGCCGATCTCGTGGATGAGATCCAGCGCAAACGCTTCTTTGTCCAACGCCATGCCGCCCACGAAATGCCGCAGCCGGCCGATGACATCGGCGCAGAACACGATCATCTCCGGCGACTCGGTGAGCCCGGCCTCGACGTAGCCGATATCGTGAACCAGGTGTTGGCCGCTGAGCAGCGCCACCAGGATCGACGAGGTGGCGTCGGAGGCGGCCTGCTCATCCACGACGCAGCTATCGGTGTAGCCGGCGTAGCCGAAGTGCGGGAGGTTGTAGAAACGGGCCATCTCAGCCACGGCAGTGCGCGCCAGTTCGAACTCGGGCGCGCCGTAGACCGCGATGGTTGTGCGCATGTCCATGTGGTGCAGACCGCACCCATAGATGAACGGCGCGCCGCGTCGCACGAGCTGATGGATCACCAACCCTGAGAGCAGTTCGGCGTTGCCCAGGGCCAGGCTGGCAGCCATCGACATGGGCGCGGTGCCGCCCATCATCGGCGCTGACTGGTGCACGATGGGCAGGCCCATCTCGGCCATGAAGATCAGCTTCTCGGTCGAATCCTGGCCGTGGAGCAGGGGGGTGGTTGGCTGGCCGTAACCAACAAGGGTCGGGTTCAGCCGCAGGGCCTCCATCCCGCCTGCCGCCGCAGCCGCCATGGCTACAATGGCCTCGCACTCGGCCCGGCTGCCCAGGGTGAAGACGAGGGGCTTGGTGGTATGCTCAATCATCAGCGCGAACTCATCGCGGTAGGGTGCGCGCGGGTCGAGGTCCGATGGCAGCCCCATCGACATACAGAAGTCCATCTCCGGCAGCGCCTCCACCAGCCGGACGCAGGCGATCACATCGGCTTCGGTGAAGGGGCGGTGCTGGCCGGTGCGCGGGTCCAGGTAGTTGGGGCAGGCGGAGCCGGTGCCGAAGGCAACCTCACGGCCTTCCATGCGAATGGCGACCTCGCTGGCGCCGCGTTTGCACAGCGCAACGCGCGACGGCGCTTGCGCCAGCGCCCATTCCACCAGGCCCGGCGGGAAGCGGACCAGGTTGCCGTCCGTAATGATGGCGTCGGTCCGGCGGAGCAGCGCGAGCGCCTCCTGGTGGTCGACGCGCACGCCGGTGCGGCGCAGGATCTCCAGGCTGGCGTAATGAACGGCCTCGCATTGCTCACGGGTGAAGAGTGAGAGGTGGGGAATAGCTTGTTGGGATGATGTCATGGGTTGGCCTTATGTCCGTGCAGGCATGTCAGTGATCTTCATCGGCTGCCCGGCTAACTTCCCACGCGGATGCGCGGGTTCAACAGGCCGTAAAGAATGTCCGCGACCAGGTTCGAGAGGCTGAACACGGCCACCACGACCATGCTGCACGCCTGGATCAGCACCAGGTCGCGGCGCTGGATGCCGTAGATGAGCAGCCGGCCCAGGCCCGGATAACCGTACACCGATTCGGTCACGATCAGCCCGCCGACCAGGTAGCCGATGCCCATCGCGACCACCGTCACCGTGGGCAGCAAGGAGTTACGCAGCACGTGCTTGATCAACACCTGGCGCCGCGGGAGCCCCTTGAGATCGGCCGCGCGCACGTAGTCGGTGCGCAGGACGTCGATGGTGCTGGCGCGGGTCATGCGCGCGACGTAGCCCAGGCTGGTCAGGCTGACCGTGATGGCCGGGAGGATCAGGTAAGGCAGCGCCGTTTTGAAAGTAGCTTCTGGGTCGATGGATGAATTCGCCGGCAGGAGACCCAGCCCCAGCGCGAAGACACTGATCAGCAGCAGGCCGGAGACGAACTCGGGCAGCCCGACGAAGGCCATCGAGAGGCCCGCGATGAACTGGTCCAGCAATTTCTCCCGGTTGAGCGCCGCGATCACCCCCAGCAGGATGCCCAACGGCACATAAAAGAGGAGCGACAACGCGCCCAGCATGGCCGAGTTGCGCAGCCGTCCCATGATCATCGGCAGGACCGGCTGATGGCTGACCATGGAATCGCCCCAGTCGCCGCGGGCGAAGTGCGTCAGCCAATCGACGTACTGCACGTAGATCGGCCGGTTGAGGCCCAGCTCCTCGCGCAGGTTCGCCACCGCTTCCGGGGTGGCGAACTGCCCCAGCACCACCTGGGCCACATCGCCGGGCAAGAGCTGTGTGGCGACGAAGATGATGATCGACGCCAGCAGCATCGTCAGGAGGATAAAGCCGAAACGACGAAGCAGATACGGTGCCATGGGTTCCTCCTCAACTCTGCTGCCGGGCGAGCTCGGCCAGCGGAATGTGGCGGCAGATACGGTGCGAGTTGGGGCCCTCCTGCCAGGGCGGCTCCTGCGTTTCGCAAATCTCACCGATCTTGCGCGGGCAGCGTGTATGGAAGCGACAGCCCGACGGGATGTTCACCGCGCTGGGCACGTTGCCTTGCAGGCGGATGTGTTCCTGCTTTGCATCCGGGTCGGGGATGGGCAGGGCCGAAAGGAGCGCCTCGGTGTAGGGATGGCGCGGCGGCGAAAAGACATCGTGCGCTGAACCGATCTCCCAGATGCGCCCCAGGTAGACCACCGCGATCCAGTCGGCCAGGTGGCGCACGGCCGCCAGGTCGTGCGAGATGAACAGGTAGGATGTGCCCTGGGCCTCTTGAAGATCCACCAGCAGGTTCATCAGCGAGGCCTGCACCGAGACATCCAGCGATGAGATCGGCTCATCGCAAATCATCACGGTCGGGCTGGCAGCAAAGGCGCGGGCAATGGCCACGCGCTGCTTCTCGCCGCCGCT
>JAPKMS010000289.1 GCA_026645775.1 Anaerolineae bacterium | reverse complement strand
CCAATGCGCCCAGGACATTCATCAGCGTAGATTTGCCGGAGCCGGATGGGCCCATGATAGCCGTCATCTCGCCCGCTTGGATCTCTAGCGAGATGCCCCGCAGAGCCTGCACCTCAACGTCGCCCATGCGATACGTCTTTTTTACGTCGCGGATTTCGATTAGAGTCCGCTCTGTAGTCATTTGAATGCCTCCCACGGAAAAACGTTTACGACGCTGCCTATCATAACCGAGAGATGTTCAGAAGTTATTAAGACCGTATTTGGAATCAATTGCGTGAGGCGCGACGGGAGGAGGAGAGCCCAGGACAGGGGGAGACCGCTTGTTTCAGCGGTGATGCTGTTCCGCGTCTGGGGATTCGCGCAGCAGCTCGATGGCGTGCGGCAGGACCGGGGCGATCGCGGCTAGATTCTCCGCCGCGCCCTTAGGGCTGCCGGGCAGGTTGACGATCAGGGTGCGGCCGCGGATGCCGGCCACGGCGCGACTCAGCAGCGCGTGCGGCGTGACGCGCAGGCTGTCGGCGCGCATCGCTTCAGCCAGGCCGGGCGCCAACCGCTCGATCACATCGAGGGTGGCCTCGGGGGTCACATCGCGAGGCGCAAAACCGGTGCCGCCGGTGGTAAGCACCAGGTCCAGGCCAAGAGCGTCGACCCATTCGACCAGGCGCGCCGTAATCGCCGGGCGGTCATCGGCGACAACCGCCCGCTCAACCACGCTGGCGCCCGGCAGCCGCGCCAGCACGGCTTCGACCACCGCGGGCCCGCCCAAATCCACGCGCTCCCCGCGCGCGCTGCGATCACTGACGGTGAGAACGCCGACTCGGATCATGGCTCACCCCTCTGCCGGAAGCTGCCGATAGACAGAAGCACTGAAAGCCCGACACCCTCGCGGGCATCGAGCTTCCAGGTTCGAGCTTCCGGCAACCAGCGTCCAGGTACTAACGCTTGGTGTATTGCGGGGCCTTGCGGGCGCGCTTGAGGCCGTACTTCTTACGTTCCTTGGCACGCGCATCGCGGGCCAGGAAACCGTTCTTCTTCAGCACAGAGCGCAGGTTCTCGTCGGCGACGCACAGTGCGCGGGCGATGCCCTGGGCAATCGCGCCGGCCTGGCCGGTGAGCCCGCCGCCCTCGACGTGGATGCTGACGTTGTAAGCGTCCTGCATCTCGGTCATCTGCAACGGCCGGGTGATAATCAAGGTGTCGTTCTGGCGCGGGAAGTAGACGGACATCTCCCGCTCATTGACCATGATTGAACCGGTGCCCGGATACAACCGCACGCGGGCCGAGCTGGTCTTGCGGCGACCCACTGCCTCAAAATAGGTAACTGCCATCTATCGAATCTCCTATACGAGCGGGAAAGGCTTGGGCTGCTGCGCGTCGTGCGGGTGCTGCGGCCCGGCATACACCTTCAGTTTCTTGATCAACTGCCGGCGCAAGCGGTTACGGTTCAACATGCCCAGCACTGCGGACTGGATAACCCGATCGGGGTGATCCTTGAGTTGATCGCGCAGGCTAATCTCCCCGAGACCACCCGGGTAACCGGAGTAGCGGTAGTAAATCTTCTGATCCAGCTTGTGCCCGGTCACCTTGACCTTGTCAGCGTTGACCACGATCACGAAGTCACCGCAGTCCATGCTCGGCGTGTAGATGGGCTTGTGCTTGCCCTTCAAAACATTGGCGATCTGGGTTGCGAGGCGCCCAAGGGTCTTGCCCGTGGCATCCACGACGAACCACTCGCGGCTTTCCTCGGCATCACTGGCCGTTGCGCTATAGGTTCTCACGTTTGTCTTGCTCCTTAGTCATACGCTACACGCATCAGGCAGAGTCCACAGGCCGGGGCCGGCGGCGCCGCTAATGCTCGATCTTGGCCTGCCAACACGGCGGCCAGCCGTTCAACCGGCCAGGCGCCCGTGCCAACCTGCAACATGGCGCCGACCAATGACCGCACCATGCTCCGTAGAAACGCGTTGCCGCACACGTCAAAGATCCAACGGCTGCCCTCGTGGCTCCACCGGGCGCTGAAGATCTCGCGCACGGTGCTGTCACCTACCGTCGGCCGGCCAAAGCTGGCGAAATCGTGCACACCCACCAGCACATCGGCTGCGGCCTGCAGATCGTCCAGGTTCAGAGATCCGACCACCAGATGAGCATACCGCCGATCCAGCGGCGATCGCCACGGTTGGTTCAGCACGGTGTACCGGTAGAACCGGCGCCGGGCGCTGAACCGGGCGTGCCAATCGGGCGCTGCGGCGCCGATCTCCCGCACGACCACATCCGGCGGGAGCACAGCGTTCATAGCCCGCTGCAAATCTGGCAGCGAATGGCGCCAGGGGGTGCGAAACCCGATGACTTGCCCTTGGGCATGGACGCCGGTATCGGTGCGGCCGGAGCCGATCACCCGGGTGGCCTGCCGGGTGATCTGGAGAAGTGCTTCCTCCAGCACACCCTGCACGGTGCGCCCTGACGACTGCCACTGAAACCCCAGGAAATCGGTGCCATCGTAGGCGACGATTGCCCGGACGTGCTGGCGGTCCTCGCCGGCAGGTTCTCCTGCCGGCTGACAGGACGGATGATCGGGTTCGACCTGCATCAAACAACGCCTGTGAAGGTGCCTGTGCGTGTCAGTTACTTGCCCTTGGCGTCTTTCGCCTTGG
>JAPKMS010000288.1 GCA_026645775.1 Anaerolineae bacterium | reverse complement strand
CAGAAGATGCCCCGCGGCCACGTCGATCACCGGCGCGTGGTTCACGCCGCCGGCCGGGTACGCGGTGACCTCGCCGCGCAGCGCCGCGACGATCCGCCGGCCCGTGGCGCTGGGCCGCGCATCGCCCGCGCCCACCGGCGCGGTCGGCTTGACGATCACCACATCGAGCCCGGCGCCGTTCCAGGCGCGTGCGACCTGCTCGCCCAGGTACTTCGAGCGGACATAGTGGCTGGCCTGATCCCAGAGATTGAACGGCGTGGTCTCATCGGGCAGTGATCGTGCGCCGTGGCCAGCGGGCCGGCCTACCGTGCCGATGGTGCCGGTGTAGACGACGCGGCGCACGCCCGCCTCAGCGCACGCGGCCAGCAGCGCGCCGGTGGCCGCCACGTTCACCCCGTACATCGCCTGCGCTTGATCGGCGCCGCCGTACAGCGCAGCCACATGGAAGCAAAGCCCGCAGCCCGCCAGCGCTGCCCGCCACTCCGAAGGCCGCGCCAGGTCGCCGCGCACGATCTCCGCCGGCAGCTCGGCCAGCGGGCCCAGGTCGCTTCCCGGTCGCACCATCGCCACCACCTGCACGCCCGCCGCGCACAACGCCCGCGCCACGTGCCCCCCCAGGAACCCGTTGCCGCCGGTGAGGAAGACGCGGGAGTCGGGGACGAGGGACTGGGGACTGGGAATTGGGGACTGGGGGAGCGGCGGAGCCGCTCCAGAGCGCCTCTTACCCTCGATGATCCGTTTTTCCGTTTCAATCCGTTGCCAAATCCGCCGTGCCAACGAGGGCTTCGGCACGTTGCCGCGCTCCAACCGGGCGAGCGTCTCAGCGGGCACCGGCGCGGTTGCCGCGTCGAGCGGCGTGCCGGGGTGCGCCCGGTACGGCTTGGCGGTGATCATCGTCCCCGCGGGCAGTTGGCGCAGCACCGCCTCGGTGCGGGCCAGCGACGCCGCATCCTGCCCCGGCAGCCCGGCCATCACGAAAACCTGGCACCGCAGCCCGATCGCCGCGCAGGTGCGGGCGACGCGCAGCGCCTGGGAGAGGGCCGCCTCCGCAGCGGCCGCATCCGCAGCGCGACCCAGCCGCTGCAGCAGGGCCGGGTCGCCGCTCTCCAGCCCGACCTTAATCCGGCGGCACCCCGCGGCCCGCAGCAGCCGCAGCAGATCGTCGTCGAAGTGCTCCGGCCGCGATTCGCAGTTGAAGCTGACCCGGATGCCCCCGGCGATGAGCCCCTGGCAGATCGCGGCGACGCGCGCCCGGTCGTGGGCAAAAACGGGGTCGCGCACCTGGAGGCGCGGGGGCTGAATCGTCTCCGCCAGCCACGCCAGCTCGGCCACGGTGCGCTCAGGCGATTGTGCGCGGACATACGTGCCTTGTGCGACGGTGTACGCACAGTACGCGCACCCTGCCGGACAGCCGCGGCTGCTCAACAGCGAAACCACGCCGTAGGGCTGCCACGGCGCCAGATCCCAGGCCGGGAAAGGCAGCGCGTCGAGGTCGGCCAGGAGGGACCTCACCCCCGGCCCCTCTCCTCGCAGGAGAGGGGAGGCCAACCTCACCCCCGGTCCGTCAGTGCTGTGGCCGGTCTCCGACCGTGCCACTTCCACAGTCAGGTAGCGGTCGGGGCGCAGCGTCGCCGCGGGGACCAGCCCGCTCAAGGCGCCCGCGGCCAGCTGTGCGGCCGCCTCAGCAAACGCGCCTTCCGGCTCGCCCAGCAGCGCGGCGTCCGCCAGCCCCTCGGCCAGCCACGGCTCGGCCACAAGGTGCGCCGACGGGCCGAACAGCAGGATCGGCGTGCCGCCTGCGGCAGGGCGCGGACGCCGCAGCAGATACAGAAAGGTCTCATCGGCGTACGCGGTGCCCTGGCTGACGAGCACCGCCAGGACATCGCCCGACTGCGCGGTGACCTCAGCCGCAAAGTCGGCCGGTGCGGGGCGGCGGGCGCCGTCCAGCACGGCGATCTCAGCATTCGCGGCCCGGGCCGCGGCCGCGCACGCGGCGACCGTGTGCGGCGGGTAGAGGAACCCGGCCTCGCCCGTCCCGGCCGCGGTTGCGTCCAGCGCGCCCATGCCCGAGGTCGCCTCGTGATGTGCGAGGACCTCGCTGAAACCGGGCGGGACAACGAACAGGATCTTCATTCAGGGCACAGCTTATCTTATTCGATGATCCGATAGATCAAGGTGGTGCGCAGGTCATCACGGAAGCTGGTCAAGTATTCCAGCTCCTCCGGCGCGCGGTCCGGCTCCAGGAGGAAGGCCAGTTGCGGCCGCAGCCGGGTCAGCTCCCAGCTATCCGTCACCAGATACCGTGCATCTCGCGCCCGGGCATACGCCAGAACATCGGCCCAGTCGGCCGCGGGGAACGCCACCACGGGCCGGCCTGCGTAGAGCGCGACCTCGGTGTTGCGCGACATGATAGCCGCCCCCGGTTCGGCGTGTTCGGCCAGCCACAGGCCAGCGGCTTCATGCGACGGGATCATGCCCGTCTGCCCGGCGCGCGCCGCCTGAATTTGCCCCAGGAAGGCCGCCAGCAGCAGCAGCCCAAGCAGCAGGGCGCTCCCGACCGCCGCGGGCAAGCGCCGCGCACAGACGGCGCGCACGGTGTCTTCCAGCCATCGGCCCAGGTGCAGGACCGCGCGCGCCGCCCAGATGAACGCCACGGGGAGCAGCGGCGCCAGGTAACGCGTCTCGATCTTAGTCACGAAGAGCACAGCCAACGGCGCTAACGCCAACATCCAGAACCCCTCCTCGCGCCAGCGACGGCGATCCCAGGGGACGCCGACCAGGCCCAACGGGATCAGGACGAGAAGGCCGCGGCCCAACAGCGGATCAAGCAACGCCGCGGCGGCCAGCTTGAGGTTGTCGGCGATCTGGTGCAGAAAAGCCCCCGGGTCAGCGAGGATGATCCGGGCCCAATCCACGTCGAACCGTTCCGGGGAAAGCCACAAGACCTCCGCGCCGGTGCTGTCGAGCCGGGCCGCGTAGTCCTGCCCCGCCCCGCCCTGGGCGATGACCACCGGGCTCATCAGCACGTTGATGCCGGTCTTGCTGCTCAGCATCCAGCGGCCCGTGTGGTGGTGGAGATAGCCGACATACGGCGCGATCCACATCAGGAGCCCCAAGGCAAAAGCCAGGGCGGGGGCCCAGCGCACCCCGCGGCGGGCTGCCGTCCGCCCGCGCAGGGTTTGCAGCACCATGATCCCTAGGAGCAGCACCCCCCACAGAAAGCTCTCGGTGCGGATCAAATAGCCGATGCCGAACGCGCCGCCGGCGCCCAGCGCGACCCAGGTTCCAGCCCCACGGAGCACGCGCCAGGTCGCCCACAATCCGGCCAGGAAACAAACCAGGAACGCGGACTCCGTCAGGCTGCCCCAGTAGAGCGGCCACACGGTCAGCGCCGGCGCGGCCGCGGCGAGGAGCGCGGCGATCGCCGCCACCCGCGTATCCCCCGTGACCGAGCGCGCCAGGCCGAACAGCAGGCCACAGGCCGCCGCGCCGAGCAGCACCTGCCAGAGCGGCAACGCGTAGTCCACGGGCACGCCGGCCGCCAGGGCCACCGCTCCGAGCACTGGCACCGCGGGCGGCCAGGTCAGTTCGGGCGTGCCGAATACCTGGTACCCCTTGCCATGCAGGAGATTGGCGGCCAGGATCAGATAGTCCGCCTCGTCCCAGCGCACGGTGCGCGGCCGCATCGCCCAGGGCGCCCGGCAGGCCAGCGCCAACAGGACGATCCCCAGGGCGATCAGCCACACGCGTTTCATCCTGCCATTTCCTTGCATCGTCGACCTCATCGAACGGCGCCCCTCCCGGATCTGATCATGGCCGCAACCGGTAAATCACTACCGGCCCCGCACCGCTATCTTCTGTTGTCACGTATTCCAGTTCCGCGGGTGCGGCTGCCGGGCCCAGCAAGGCGGTCATCTGCGGCCGCAGCTTGATTTCCCAGGCATCCACCACCAGGTAGCCTGCCCCATGCCGCCGCGCGTAGGCGGCAATCTCGGGCCAGGTCGCCGCGGGGGTAGGCGTCCAGCGCGTGCCCGCGTGGAAGGCGATGGCCGGGTAGCGGCTCATCACCACGGTATCGGCCGGGACACCGAGCCGGTTCAACTCCGCGGCCGCGGCCAGGTGCCCGCGTTGAAACGAGTTCGTGCGCTGCATCGTCGCCCACAAGCGCGGCGCCTGCCAAAGCAAAACACTGGCGATCAGTAGAGCGGGCAGCGCGATGAAACACGAACGGGGCGGCGCCAGGCGCTGTCCAACTTGCAGCCGATTCGCGGTATCGGCCAACCATTGTCCCACGTAATACGCGCCCAAACCCGCCCAAAGAATGGCTGGAATCAACAGGCCGGCCAAATAGCGATCCTGGATAAAGAAAGGTACATAGCTTAGCGGCCCGGCGGCAGACGCGAGCAGCGCCAACTCGCCCCGCAGGCGCGAGCTGCTCCAGGCCCGACCGAACAGCCCTAGCACGATCAACACAACTACGGGCCAGGGCACCAGCCTTGTGCTCACCAGCAAGCTGCCCAGGTCTCTGGCGTTGGCGCGCAGTCGCGCCAGAAAGTCTCCGGGATCAGACATAATCGCTGCCAGCAAACCCTGGGTTTCGCTGGCAGGTGCAAAGAGATAAACTTCGTTGCTGGCGGGGTCCAGGCCCCAGGTGGCAGCATCGAAGGCTGCCGGTCTATCGGCCGCCAAGCCTTCCATGCTGACGTATGCCATGCCGGCAGCCCCCGTCAGGCTCCACTCCCCCGTATTGCGATGCAGATAGAGGACGTAGGGTGCTGCGGTGAGAAGAAAAACGGCGCTGGCCAGGACTGCGCGCCCCAGCACGATCCGCCAGCGATCTCCCTGGACTATGCGCAGGCCAAACAACAGAGGGAGTCCTATCAGCATGAACACCAACGCCTCGGTACGCGTGAGATAAGCCAGCCCCAAGCCGAAGGCGAACAGCACATAGTCGCGCGTTCTGCTGCGTGAGCTGCCGCGCACCAGCCAGAAGAGTGCCGAGCTAACGGCCAACAAATAGAGCGGCTCGGTAAGCGTACCCCATGCCAGAAGGCCCGTTGTCAGGGCCGGATAGACGGCAACAATGAGTGCGGTGGCCCGCGCAGCCGGGCGGCCGTAGATCTCTTTTGCGATGCCGTAAAGCGGCAACACGAGCAGGGCGCCGCAGAGGATATACAGCAAGTTGCTGGCCTGGTAAAGCCCGCCTGTCAGATAGGAAAGCCCGCCTGCGATCACCGGGAACAGTGGCGGAAAGTGAGCACCGGAGTAGCCGAAGATATTATAGCCGCCGCCCGCCCACAAGCTGCGGCCCAGCCACAGGTAGAACGGCTCGTCGCCCCACACCACGCGGGTGTAAGTGCTGAAGTAAAGCCTCACGCCTGCCGCCAGGCCCATCAGGGCAAGCAGGTACAGGCGGTTGCGGTTGACGGGGTGCAGGCGGACGGCCGAGGTCTGCGCGGTCATGCCGTAGCTCGATCATCGAACTGGAACTCGTAGATGTCTTGACGCGGCATGCTTGGGATAGGTGTGCTGCGAACCAAATGGACCCCGGGCAGTGCATCCAGTCTCGATGCCTCCTCGTCGCTGATGCCCATGAGCAGACGGCCTTCGCGGTTCAGATACTGTCGGGCCTGTGCTGCGACATCGGCCAGGAATGCGTGCCGGCCATGCTCGAAGCGACGCCCCACAACGCGCATCAGCCAGCCGCTGATACGTGGGTTACGCCGCAGGAGAGCCGTGATGAGGCGGCTGAATTCCGTCTCAGTGGGGCGCATGGGCGGATTGAACGCAATGGCGTCAAACTGGCCGGTCACCTGGGCGAAGAGATCGGAAGCATAGATGTTCAACGCCAAGCCGTTGTGGTTTGCGTTGCGGCGCGCCAGCTCCACCGCGCGCGGGCTCACGTCGGTAGCGTCCACGATCCAGCCTCGTTGCGCCAGGTATAGCCCTACATAGCCGCTCCCCGTGCCCATGTCCAAGGCACGGCCGGGTGTTTCTCGCGTTCGAGCAGTGGCCTCGGCCAAGGCGCGCGTATCGTCGCGCACGCTGCACACGCCGATGTTGTCGGAAATGACCAGTTCAGGAAACTGGTTCGTCATGGGTATCGCTCTCCTTAGGTGCTATTAGCGTCGCGGCTAATGCGCTGGGATATTCCTGGACGCCCGTTGCCTGGCTGTACAACTGCTCAACCTCGTGCCGCAGCAGGCCCACTTCCTGTGTCAGAACCTTAAGCTGGTCGCTGTTGCGCGAGAGGGTCAACGAGAGCTGAAAGATGATGACCAGCAGACCGGTGACCGCCAACATGAGTAACAAAGCCGGGGGGTAACCGAACCCCAGTGCATATGCCAATGCGTCCAGTTGATGAATGAACAGCGGCGCCAGGGTCAGGCCCAGGCCTGCCAGTATCCAGGCCAGTGCATACCGCTCCTGGAGCTGGCGCTTCCGCAACAGACTGATGACAAAGACCAAAACTGTCACCCCCAGGATGAGCATGAAAATGCGCGTGCGCGGGTCGATCACGGTTCACCTCTCGTGGCAGACATGTTGGTCTTCTGGCGCAATAACACCATGGAGATAGCCAGCCACATTTTGCCGATATAGTAGACCGGCTTCAAGCCACTGTGCATCGAAACGCCAGAGATGCGTTCCCGCATGGTCACAGGCACCTCAACCACACGGAACCCGGCATAGTGCAAGATCAACAATGTGTCAGCATCCGGATAATCGACCGGGTAGTTGTCGAACGCAAAAAAACGCAAGGCCGCGGCGTTCAACGCCTGGAACCCCGATGTCGGGTCGGTGACCTCCCGGCCGGTGAGGCGCGAGACCGTCCATGCAAACACGGCCATGCCTACCCGCTTGACCCAGGGCTGGTGGTAGTTCATCCGGCCGCGGAACCGGGAACCGATCGCGACATCGGCGCCGCCGCTCACCACCGCATCGACCAGGGTCGGGATGCCCGCCGGGTCGTGCTGGCCGTCCGCGTCGATCACCACCGCGAGATCGTAGCCGCCCCGCACCGCATACCGAAACCCGGTCTGCACCGCGCCGCCGTACCCCAGGTTGGCCGGCAGCTCCACCACCGCGGCGCCGAGGCTGGCCGCGATGGCGGCCGTGTGATCGCGGCTGCCATCGCTGATTACGACCAGATCATAGCCGGGCGCGGCCGCTTGAATCTCTGGAATGACTCGCGGTAGGTTGCCGGCCTCGTTGTAAGCCGGGATAATGATCAAGCGGCGCAGTGCAGGCGCCGTTGGGAGGGTGTTCATAGCTGCGTTCAGACCTCAGGATTCTTAGGACTTGTCAAAGAATAACTTCCTGCTCTGGCCGGTCTCCGACCGAGCCCTGGCTCGGTCGGAGACCGGCCAGAGCAGTTTTCGGATAGGTTCTTAGTGATCGCGGAGCCGCCGGTAGAGCACCACACTGACCGGTTGGCCAGAGGTGGTGCTGACCCCAGCAATCGTCCGCTCAAGGTTGTAGTCGCGGCTCAAATGCACATCGAGGCGCGCTGCGACCGGCTCGTTGGTGAAGCCGGGGTTGCGGGGCAACAACCGGACCACGTAGACCGGCTTTTGCGCCATGATAGCATCCAACTCGGCGACCTGGTCGAACCGGCCGATCTCCCTGTAGACCGCATCCATGAGATGCGGCGTGAACACATAGCGCGTCGGCAAAGGGGCATCGACCAGGTAGTAGACGATCGGCTCATAATCCATGATGAAAATCGGCTGATCCGGGCTGCCGTGTTCCCGGATGTAGGCCGCCACGGCCGTCGGCGTGTCGCTGGGCCACGGCTGCCGGCCAACAAAGTGCCGATACACCAGAGACGCGTTGCCTACCAGGGGCGAGTAGACCAGCGAGAACAACGGCGGTAACAGCACCAACGTCACCAACAGGCCCTGCCGAACCGCGGCGCCGGGCGCGCCGGCGCGCACCAATCCCACCACCAGCAGCCCGGTGATCAGGCAAAGCGGCGGCAGCAGTTGGAGGAAGTAATGACGGAACAAATTTCCCGTGAAAAACACATCCACCAGGGCGAACACGAGCCACAGGCCCAAATAGATGAGGCTCCGCCGCTCCCGTTCACTCACACCCCGGTCGAAGGCAAGGTACAGCGGCGCGAGGCCCAGGCCGAGCCAGAGCAGCAGATTGTTCCTGATTTGGCCGATCGCCACACGGAGCAGCGAACCAGTCTCCCATGCATGACTCCCGGCATAGGTCGCGCCCGAGACGAAATTGGCCTGGAAGAATGCCTGAAACTGGCCGTGGAGGCCAAAGTACAAAGCGACCAGGCCGACGACCAGCAGGGGGCCGAGGGCCAGCCAACAGTAGGCCCGCAACAGATCGACAAGAGGCCGCCCTGCCCCGCTCCGCCGGACGCGGAGCAGATCCCAGGTCACAATCGCGACAACCGCCAGGCAATCCCAGAAATACAGGTACTTGAGCTGGAGGCCCACCCCCATGAGCAACCCGATCACCAGCAGCCGGCCCCAGCCGGCCCGACCGGCATCGTTCCCTGGCCGCGTCACCCACAGATAGAGACAGAGGGTGATCAGGGGCGCGAAGATCAGCTCACGGTTGGCAGCCAGGCCCTCGTTGTTCAACGAATAGACGGCATACACCCCCGCGGCTATTAGACCGGCCAGCTTGCCGCGGCCGCTCAGCTTCTCGCCCAGGCGAAACAACAGAAGGCACTCCGCCGCAACAACAATCACGGTGAGGAGCCGGATCGCGAGCACCGACTGGCCGAAGGCCCATTGCGCCGCGGCAAAAAACGCGGCGCCGCCGACGGGGTGGTGATCCCAGACGGTCGTGTAAGGCAGCGCCCCGCGCAGCCACTCCCGCCCCATGAGGAGGAACAGGCTTTCATCCGGGTAAACGGTGGACATGAAGAAGGTCCGGATGCGAAGCGCGAAAACGCCCAGCAGGATGGCTGCGAGAGCCAGCCAGGGCAGCGCCTTCCTCACGCCCATCGCTCGCTGATTTCCCATTTTCCCCCCAAATGAATCCAAGGACAGGCTCACGCGTACCCCGCGGCATGATTTCGACCAGGTCTCACGCCCGTGTTGATCTGCATTCCGGCGTCAGGTCAGCAACGCCACGAACTCGCGCGTTGGGACCAGCCGATAGTGTCGGCTCAACTCAGCCAGCATGGACGCATACAACGGTTCCTTGCCCGCCGCGCCGCCGTCCGCTTTCCACGGCTGCGTCAAAAACCGGTAGGAGGCCAGGGCCGGATCGGCCACGGGACCGACCGCGTCCGCGGCGTGCAGCAGGTAGTTGATCGGCACGCGCCGCAGCCGGGCCAACGCCAGCCCCAGGTCGAAGAGCCAGCGGCCCGCGCTGAGCACGAAGGTGCTGTGCATGGGCACGCGCAACAGCGGCATCGTGGTCACCGGCGCTTCCCAGATTGGCAGCGGACGCCGAGAGCTCGTGAGGGGATCGTCTGGATTCGAGGCTTCAGCCGGTCGCCCCTGTCGCCAAGAAAAACCGGCTGAAGCCGCCAGTCCAGGTCCGAGTTTTCCGGTTCCACCCCCGTACCGCCACGGCCGCAACGGCGCCAACCCGTACACAAAACGCCCGTAATGCGTCGGGTCCACGTAGCCGCTGGAAAGCACCCGCTGCAGCAGTCGGAGGCCCGCCGCATAGGGCGTGGGCAGCACCGACGAATCGTAGAGGTAGCCCTGTTCGGCCAGCACCCCCGGCAAATGCGGGTTGAAGCTGAAGCCGGGCGCCTTGAACCCCACCGGCGCCTGCCCCGCGGCCTCGACGATCCGATCGCCCGCCGCCCGGACATCGTCGCGCAGCGCATCCAGGCTCAACCGGGCGTAACCATTGCGGTGCGCGGCCGAATGGTTGGCCACCTCGTGGCCGCGGCGCACCATCTCGGCCACCGTGCGCGCTTGCAGCGAGGTGGTCCCGCCGGCCAGGTCGCGGCCGCAGACAAAAAAGGTGCCGCGGATGCCGTAGCGGTCGAAGAGATCGAGCAGCCGCGGGATGCCCTGGGTGTACGCGGCCGGCGGCGCATCCGCGGGCGTGACCAGGCCGATGCTCTCGTAATACACCCAAAGATCGTCAACGTCGACTTGCAGGGTGCCGAGCGGCCGTGTGGTTGACCGGTGGACAGATGGGTCCATCATCATTTCTGTCCCAGCCAGGGAGCTGGCTTCATAGCTGGCGTGCGCGCGGCGCAGGCGTCGTAAAGTCGATGGTCGGAGCCTCGGCGGGACGCAAGTAGACCGGCAGCTCCACGTAGAAACGGCTGCCGCGGCCAGGCGTGCCTTCGCTCTCCACCCAGATGCGCCCGTTATGACGCTCCACGATGTGCCGGCAGATACTGAGGCCCAGCCCCGTGCCGCGATAGGCGCGGCGCTCGCTGCCATCCACCTGGTAGAACCGGTCGAAGACTTTCTCCTGTTCATCGAGCGGGATGCCGATGCCCGTGTCGGCCACCACCAGCCGCACCCGGTCGCCCAGCGCCAGGCCCTCGATGCTGATCTGGCCGCCCGCGGGCGTGAACTTAATCGCGTTCTCCACCAGGTTGGTTAGCACCTGCTCCACGCGGGACCGGTCGCAGTCGATCTCCGGCAGGCCCTCAGGCAGCGCCACCGACAGCCGCAGCCCGGCCTCCTCGGCCAGCGGCGCCAGCTTGACCGCCACGCTGCGGGCCATCGCCGGCAGCGACACCTCCGACAGGTGGAGCTTCACCCGGCCAGCCTCCATGCGCGAGAACTCCAGCAGGTCGTCGATCATGCGCTGCAGCACGGTGGTCTGCGTGCGCACCGTCTTCAAGAAATCCTCCTGGATCTCCGTCACCGGTCCGGTTTTGCCCATCAGGATGATTTCGACAAAACCCTTGATCGAATGGAGCGGCGTGCGCAGCTCATGGCTGACCACCGAGAGGAAGTTGGACTTCATTCGCTCCAACTCTTTCTGGGCGGTGATGTCACGCAGCACGACGACCACGCCGCTCACCTCGCCATCGGCATCCAGCACGGGCGAGGCCAGCGCGCCGAAGGTGCGTTTTTCGTCGTCGCGGGCGGTCTCGCCGGCCGCAGCCGCCGCGGGCAGATCCAGCTCGCGAATCTGCTCCTGGCCGCCGCGTAAGGTTTCGGCCATCAGATCGGCAAACTCCGGCGCGGCAAGATACGGGCGCAGCGGCACACCGGCCGGCGGTTCGGCCTCCAACCGCAGGATATCGCGCGCCACCGGGTTCATCAGGATCAGCGACAGATCAGGCGCCACCACCACGACACCATCGCCGATGCCCACCAGAACCGCCTCCAACTCCCGGCGTTTTTCCCAGGCATCCTGGTACAGCCGGGCATTCTCCACCGCGGTGGCCGCGAAATAGGCGAAGCTGGTGAGGAGCTGCTCGGTGACGTTGAGCTTGCTCTCGACGCCGCGGCTCGGATGGGTGGTAGCGTTCTGGGCCACGTACAGCGCGCCGATGGGCTGCCCGCGCGAAATCAGCGGCGTGACGATGCAGCGATGGCCGCCGAGCAACTGTCGCAACGGGGTCTCGAGGGCGTCATCGGCCGCCGTGCGCACGACCAACCCGGTGCGGACCGCCTCCGCCGTCGCCGGCTCGGCGGCCAGCGGCAACTCGAACGGCAGCGGCGCTGCCAGCTCATCGGCAATCAAAGTGCCGGTGAGATACCCGACGTCCTGGCGCGCAAGCGGACTCTGTTGATCGACCAGCCCCACCGCGCAGTGGCTGCTCCCCGTGATATCGCGCAGGTTCTCGGCCACCAGTTGCAGCGTCTCTTCGGTGCGCAGGGTGGTGGCCAGTGCCTTTGCAATCTCCTGCAGCGAGCGCAGCTCCAGCACCCGGTCGCCCAGATCGGTGGCGGTGCGCTGCAGGATCTCGGTCTTTTGCGCCAGGTCAGCCTGCTGGCGCACCAGGGTCGCATCCAACTCGACCGCCTGGCGGCTGCGGTGGGCCAGCTCCCAACCCACCAGCACCACCCCCACCAGCCAGGCCCACAGCAAGATGTAGCGGCCGACAAATCCCTCGTCGGCCAGGAAGGCCAGGTTGCCCGCCGCCAGCCACAGCGCCATCGTATACAGCGGCCCGAACGCAAACGGCATCCACACCATGCCGGGCAGGGCCGGCGTCACGCCCACCGCTTTCAACGCCAACAGCACCAGCAGGATGTACAACGGGCTGCCCAGCCCGCCATCCTGCCAGATCAACGCGCTGGCAAATACGGCATCCGCCGCGTACGTGCCATAAGCCACCTGCGCGTTGAGCCGATTCCCCCGCTGGTCGTTGCTGCGGCTCATCCAAAAAACAGTGGCCGACACAGCCAGCAAGGCGTAGGCGATCAGAATCCACAGCCAGGGCCCCAGCCGTCCCGTATCCTGCGTGCGCCACAGGTTCCAGGTGCCCAACGCCAACAACGTCCAACGCGTGGGCACATCCACCAGCCGTTGGACGCGCAACAACGACGGCGGGCGCGGGCGGCCGCCGGCCGAGCGACCAGTGTCGATATCGGGGGTAAGCGGCGGTGTGAGTCCCATCATCTTGGCGGTATGGATGTCGGCATCTCGGTCGGCGACGCCGGTGTCGCGGTCGGCAGTTCAGGCGTGGCCGTCGACCACGCTTGCGGCGGCGCGGTGGGCGGCGCGGCGGTCAAGCCCGGGGCCGGCGGCCGCGTGGCCGAAGGTGCCCGCGTCGCCGTCGGTCTGCGGGTGGGCCGCCGGGTCGCCGTGGCCGTCGGCAGCAGCGTAGCCGTGGCGGTCGCCGTGGGCGCCAGGGTCGCCGGGGCAGTAGCCGTGGGCGACGGCAGGGCCGTCGGCAGCAGCGTCGGCGTGACCGTCGGCGTCGGGGCCACCACGGTGGGCAAGAGGGTGGGCGCCGGCGTGGGCTGCATCGGCACCACGTTGCGCACCCAGATGCCGTCGTCGGTGGCCGCGTAAAGCAACTCGCGGCTCTCGGGATCCAGCACCAGCGCGGTCACTTCGCCGGCGCCCGGCACGCCCAGAGAGAGCCAGGTCGTCCCCCCATCATCGCTGCGATACACCGCGCCCCCTTCGAGCGCCGCGTACAGGGTGTCGGGCACGCGGGTGTCGCTGCGCAGTGCGACGATGCGTCCGCCCCGGTGGCCCTGCGCCCCGCGCGTGGCCGCGCCCGGCAGCGGCAGCGTCGTCCAGGAATCGCCGTTATCGCCGCTGAAGGCCAACCCCTCGGCGGTAGCGGCCCAGATGCGGGCGCCGAAATAGGGTGCGATCGCCAGGGCACTGACGGATTGCACGGCAGCCGGCTGCCAGGAGAGCCCGCCGCTTTCGCTTTGCCAAAACGCGCCATCGGCGGCCAGGGCATACAGGCGATCGGGCGCGCTGGCCTCCCCCAGCAAAAAGCCCACCGCAGCGTTGTCATCGGCGCCTTGCGCGGCCTCGGTGATCGGCCAGGGGCCGCCGGGCGCCCAGGTTGCGCCGCCGTCGCTGCTGCGCTGCACCCGGCTGCCAGTCGTCAAGGTGATGAGGTCGGGTGCGGCGCCCAAACCGGGCAGCACCAGCATGGCCGGCCGGGCCGTCTGACCGGGCGCGGGGCCGATGCTGCGCCAGGTCGCGCCGCCGTCATCGGTGCGATAGAGCTGCCGCGCCGTGCTGGATCCGGTGAGCGCATAGAGCTGAAGCGGCTGGCCGGGCACGGTGCGCCAGGCCGCGAGCGCCGGCCCGCCCAACGCTGTACGCGGCAATACGCCATCGATGCGCTGCCACTGTGGATCGGCTTGGCCCGCTTCGGCGCTGTAGCGCCACAGTCCGGTATGCGTCTCGGCGTAGAGGATGCGCTCGCCCTCGCTGCTGTTTACGGCAAGCGCCAACACCGTCTCCCCGCGCAAGCCCAGTGGCTGCCACGATTCGGGGCGTTCGGCGCGTGCGAGGGGCAGCAGCAGCAACGGCGCCATGAAGAAGACGCTGGCCGCCAACAGTTGCGCAACGCCCCGCAGCCACCTGGGCCGCGATCTTGCCTTGGCCGATGCGGGCATGGGCTGGGCCTCCCGATTCGCGTACGACGAGCTCATCAGGACCTCAACGCTCAGGGGTAGGCGTAGGACCGGGCGGAGATCCCGGCCCGCCCTCGCTGCGCTCGTTCCAGAAATCGATCTCGACGCAAGCGCTGGTCAGGGCCACCGTCACGGGGCTGGATTGCGGGCTGATGGCGCGCCAGCCCACCTCCACTCGTTCGCTGATCGTGTAAGCGCCGGCTGGTAGATTGGAGAAGCGGTAGTAGCCGGCGCTGGTGGTGCGGGTCGTGCGGGTCGCAGTCGAGCCATCTGGGCCCTGCAGCGTGATGGTCCAACCGAACAAGGGCGCCTTGCCGGATGAGTTATAGACGTGGCCCAACACGCACGCAACGCTGACCGGCTGTGTCGCGGCCGGCCGCGGCGTGGCAGGTCCGCCCTGCGGCAAATTGGTCACCACCGGCGCCAGGGCCAACGAGCCGCGGACGTTCAGCTTCTCGCTCCCCACCCAGCCCTCGCGGCCGGCCCCCGACGCGTTGCCGGTGCTGACGCAGCAGATGCGCAGCCACACGCCGTCGGCCGTGCGCCCGGTGACGGCCACCGAGGCGCCCGCGGCCACCTGGCCAATGATCGCGTAGCCGCTGCCCGGCCCGGCACGCGCGTCCAGCACCCCGCTGCGGCTGGAAGCCAGGGGTGTGGGCGGCGGCTGCGGGCTCGGTGTGGCGGTGGGCCGCGGCGTGGGGGTGGGTGTGAAGGCGCGGGCGATGGCTTCGCCCCGGATCGCCTCCGAGCGGTCGCTCACCGATAGCTTCTGCGCCTGCGCGTAGAACGCCAGCGCCCCGGGAACATCGCCGGTATCCAGCGCCGCCTGGGCCTTACGCACCAACACGATGTAAAGCTGTTGGGTGGCAGCGCCGCCGGCATAGTCCGGGCTTTCGCCCAGCACGGCGTTCAGCCGCGTCTCGGCCCCGGCCAGGTCGCCGCCCTCCAGCGCACGCAGCGCGTCCAGGAACAGACTGCCCAGCCGGTGCGCATCGGAGGCCAGTCGATTGCGGGGGTGGATGGTCAGGCCGCGAGCAAAGAGGTCCACCCCCCGTGCCACAGCCCCGGTGTTACCGCCGGCCGCGTTCATCTGCGCCTGCCCGGCGTTCATGTAGCAGACAAAGAGGAACTCGCCTACCGCCTCTGCCCGGTAGGTATTGTCCAGCTCCTGGATCTTTTCGAACTGGACGATGGCCTCTTCCCACTGGCCCAGGTCGTAAAGCCGGCTGCCGTCGGCGTACAGGCTGGCAAGACGCTGGCGCTGCGTCACAAAATCGGCTTTGGCCTGCGTGTCGGCGTAGCTAGGATCGATGGCCAGGATCTTGTTCAGCTCGGTCAGCGCCCGGTCCCAGTCCTCCTCGGCGATGGCGGCCTCGGCGTCGGCGTAACCTTGCGCCAGGGTCTGCCGACGCTTGGCGCGCTCAAGCCCCAGTTGGGCCTCAGTGTCCTTGGGCGAAATCTCGAGCAGCTTATTGAACGCAGCCTGTGCGCCTTCGTAATCGCCCACCTCCAGGCGCGCCTGCCCGCGCTCGTAGAGCTCCTGGATCTCGCGGTTGGCGGCGGTGTTCCACGGCAGGCGGCCCTGGAACGCGATGAGCAGCAGCGCGATGACGCCGATCAAGGCCAGCACCAACAAGGCGTAGGCCTGCCACCGCGCCATGCGAGAGGTGCGCCGCGCCGGGAGGGCCGCGCGGGCAGCCTGGCCGGCGTCGGCCGGGCTGTAGGCGATGGGCGCCGTGGCCTGGAGCTGCAGGAACCAGCGCACTTCGTCCAGCAGGGCATCGAGTCCGGGCCGAGTGGGTTGCAGCTCCTTCAACCGGCTGAAACGTTCCAGCGCCTGTTCCCAGTTGCGGTGCTGATAGGCCGCCATCCCTTCATAATACAAGGCTTCGGCCGGATCGGGCGCGGGCGTAGAGAAGCTGCGCGGGCGGAGGATGTTGCTGCCATCGGCCACCGGGCGCGCCAGACCGCCGCCGTTGGCGGCGGCTCCAGCACCGGATTCCTTCAACTCGTCGGCCCCGGCGGGCTTGGGTCTGGAACTCATCCCCGACCCGGCCAAGGGCGCACGATCGCCTTGCGTCATTTAGCCTCAAACACTAACGGACTTCATCCGGCTCACCCGCCAGCGAGCCGCCCGCTGCCATCTCGGGAGGGGCTGCCTCAGCCGCTGCGGCGGCTGAAAATGCCTCTCCGCCGCCCAGCACCCAGCCCACATATTGCCGATAGGGCATGACCCCGTCTCGGACCTGCACGTTATCCAGATAGCTCCAAGTGTTGAACAGGTTATCATGCCGATTGAAATTCGCAAACACCAGTTGGACGGTCTGCCCGGCGAAAGCGCCCAGATCGATGCTTGCCTGTTTCCAACCGGTGTCATATTTGACCTTGTATTCCTTGGTCGGATTGCCGTCACGCAGCAGCAGCGCCAGCGGCTGCCCGGCCAGGTCATAAACCGACACATCAAACGTGTCAACGTAACGCTGCAACCGCTCGCTGTACATCACATCATAGGTCTGCACGCGATACCAGAATGTCAGCGTCGGATCGGTGAACTGGCCGGCATCGGGCACGCGGAGCGTCTGCGTGATCGTCGCACTGCCCACCGGCACCTGGCCCGGATCGGTCAGGCTGGGGCCGTAATCCTCGGTGCCCAGCCGGGCGGCCAGAATCTGGCGGCCATCGTGGCCGGTGGTCGGCACCACCGCCTTGTAGAGCATCCCGCTGGCCGTCCAATCGGTGAAATTGCCGGTGTCGAAATTGCCGTTGCGGACCGCTTCGACCGCCGCGAAAGTGCTCCCATCGCTGAAAGACTGCTGGTTGCCGGCCCGGTCGAGCGCGGCCGCCCGGAAGAAATAGGTGTGACCCCGTTCCCCCGCGAAGACTGCCTCAGTCAGCAAGGTGTCGATCTGCCAGTCACGCCATGCGCCGGTGTAGCCATCACGCACCTGCACGTCGTAGCTAGCGAGGCCCGATCCCGGCGCGGGATCATCACCCCACCAACTCACTGCAAAGCTCGACGCCGCCTGATACCGGGCCAGGGCCTGCAGCCGCACCACCGGCGACTGCTGATCGATGGCGACGCGGCGGACCGAGGGCGCCGCAACGTTGCCCGCGGTGTCCACGCTGGAGATGCGCACGGTGTGATCGCCATCTTCCGCCAGGGTGAAGGCGTCGCCGACGATCCACGGCCCATCATCCACCTGGTGCCGGATCTCCGCAAGGCCCGACGCCGTGTCGGTGGCCGACATCGTGAAGCTGACCGGCCCCACGTACCAGCCGTTCAAGCCGGCGACGCCGGTCTGCTCAATCACCGTGGTGGGAGGCAAAGCATCGTACCAT
>JAPKMS010000287.1 GCA_026645775.1 Anaerolineae bacterium | reverse complement strand
GGGCATCGCCCGCACCTTCCAAAACATCCGCCTGTTCCCATCGCTGACCTGCATCGAAAATGTCATGTCCAGCCCACACTGCCATGCCACCGCTGGCCCTTGGTCGTCCGTTTTCCGCACCGCTCGCCAGCGGCAGGAGGAGCGCGTCATCCTGGACACGGCCGCCTACCGGCTGCACCAGATCGGCCTGTGGGAGTACCGCAACGAGCTGGCCAAGAACCTGCCCTATGGCAAGCAGAAGCTGCTGGAGATTGCTCGCGCCCTGGCCTCCTCTCCCAAGCTGCTCATCCTCGATGAGCCATCATCCGGTTTGAATGACAAGGAAACCGAGGAGTTGATGGCGTTCCTGTCGAGGCTGAAGGCAGAAGGTTTCACCCTGCTGCTGATCGAGCACGACATGAACGTGGTGATGGGCATCTCGGATACGGTCACCGTCATGGATATGGGCTCCAAGATCGCCGAAGACGTGCCGTCCATGATCTACAACAACCCCAAGGTCATCGAGGCCTACCTGGGCAAGGAGGAGTGACATCGCTACGCTACTTGCTGTTGAGAATCTGACCGTAGCATACGGTGCGGTGGAAGCCTTGAAGGGCATCTCGCTCGAAATCCAGGAGGGCAATGTGGTCGCCGTCCTGGGCGCGAACGGGGCGGGCAAAACGACCCTGCTCAAGGCCATCTCCGGCTTGGTGCCGATCAAGGGCGGAAAGATCTACCTGAAAGGTGAAGATCTCAGCCGACACCTGGCCTATCAGCTTGCAGGCATGGGGGTGGTCCACGTCCCCGAAGGGCGCCGGGTGTTCGCCACGCTGTCGGTCGAGGAAAACCTCAACCTCGGTTCGTACAGCATTCGCAGGACGGCCTCCCGCCAGGAGCTTCAGAAGGCGATGGATTGGGTGTTCGAGCTCTTCCCCCGGCTGGCGGAACGGAAGCGACAACTGGCGGGCACCTTGTCGGGCGGCGAGCAGCAGATGCTGGCGATCGGCCGCGGCCTGGTGGCGCGGCCCAAGATCCTGCTGCTGGACGAGCCCTCGCTGGGTTTGGCGCCGATCCTGGTGCAGGAAATCTTCCGGGTGATCCGCCAGATCCACGAGGAAGAAGGCGTGACCATTTTGCTGGTTGAGCAAAACGCCCGCAAGGCGCTGGGCATCGCCGACTACGGTTATATCCTGGAGATCGGCAAGGTCGCCATCCAGGACACCGCCGCTGCGCTGCGGGAAAACGAGCAGGTGCGGGCGGCCTACCTGGGGGGCGGGCACGTGCAAGCGGCAGCAAGCCAACCTTAAGTCATCGCAGATGTTGGCCATCGGCCGCGCTTTGATGAGCGATCCCAAGCTGCTGCTGCTCGACGAGCCCTCGTTGGGCCTGGCGCCGCTGTTGGTGCGCGCCAGCTTTGAGACTGTCCGCGAGATCAACCGATCGGGCGTGACCATCCTGCTGGTGGAACAAAACGCCCGCGCCGCGCTGAAGCTGGCGCACACTGGCTACGTGCGGGAGACCGGCAGCATCGTGCTCTCCGGGCCGGCGTCGCAACTGCTGGCGGATCCCCGGGTCAGAAAGGCATACCTGGGAGAACAGTAAACCGGAGGTTGCTCATGCAAAAACATCGTTGGGATCGGTTGGCTCGACTCATGGGGGCCGGTATCGGTTGTCTGTTTGCCCTCGTGCTGTCGTTTTCCGGTGCGTCCGGCAGCGGCATTCCTGGTTGGGATCAGGGCAGCGTCAGCGGCTTCGGCAGCTCTGACAATGCCGCCATCAGCAGTTTGGATGTCTTCGCCGGCGCGTTGTACGCGGGCACCTGGAACCAGAACGGTGCGCAGGTATGGCGCACGTCGGGCGGCCGGCAGTGGGCGCCGGTCACGCCGCCTTGGGGCCCTGCCAACAGTGCGATCAACGATGCCCAGCCGTTCGGGGCCTACCTCTACTTCGGCACCGCCAACGAGAATGGGGGCGAGATTTGGCGCACCGATGACGCCGCCTGGGAACAAGTGGCTGCAACCGGGCTGGGCGACGAGAGCAACTACGCCATGAACGCGTTCGGCGTCTTCAACGGCCAGCTTTACATGGCTACCTCCAATCTGACCACTGGGATTGAGGTCTGGCGCAGCAGCACGGGAAACAGCGGCACCTGGCAGCAGGTGAACGACGACGGCTTCGGCGGCGCTGTGACCTGGGAGGACACGACGCTGGAAGTCTTCAGCGGCCACCTCTACGCAGGCATCAGCCGGTTGGCGGGATCCGGGGGACGAGCTGAGCTGTGGCGCAGCATCGATGGCACGCAATGGCAGCCCGTGTTCACCAACGGCCTCGGTTACGCCAGCAATACCAACGTTTCAGCGATGACGGAGTTCCAGGGGCAACTGTACATCGGGTTGCGCAACGCAGTCAGCGGGGGCCAGCTTTGGCGGTCGAATAACGGGCTGGACTGGTCGCCGGTTTTCACCGACGGCCTGGGCAAGCCGGCCGACAGCCGGCCATACGGACTTCTGGCGCACAACGGCCAGCTTTACCTGGTGTTCAGCAATATTGCCACCGGCGCGGAGGTTTGGCGGTCGGCTAACGGGACGACGTGGCAGCCTGTGATGCAGGGCGGGTGGGGCGATCCAGCCAACGGGTTTGCGGACTATTTCGATAAGGCAGCTACGGTGTTTCAAGGCGCGCTGACCGTCGGCACGGTCAACGAAACGGCTGGCGGCCAGGTGTGGCAAATGCTGCACCTGACCTACCTGCCGCATATTCAGAGGAGATAGGTGCAATTATTCAGCCGGTGTCTCGCTGTTCCTGACGATAGATAAATCGCAGTCCGGCGAATACATCGGCACGCTATCCGCCAAGCGGATGCGGCAGATACTGGATGACATCAAGCTGCTGTTAGAGCTGCGCGAAGCAGACTGACCGGCGCCCTGACTTATCTCCTGCTGCGTGATGCGCATCGTGGCACACATACACTTCATACACTCGGGTCGTGATGTGCATGAACTGTAGGATATGCCTGACGTTAGCCCTCGCTGCCCTCCGTCTCGAACTGGCTCAGCCGCGCTGAATCGAACTCCAAATAATCCACCGCCTTCTTGCTCACCCCGATCTGGTGCTCGATCAGCAGGTCCAGCAGCTTCTCGCCGTCAATCAACGTGATCGGCGCAGCCCCGCGCTCGAAGGCGGCCTCCTGGGTGCCCTTCGAGAAGCGGCCGGTTGTGATGACCGTGCCGCGCACCGCGTTGAAGCGGTGCAGCGCACGCCCTTCGTGATCTTTGCGGCCTTCGCCCCTTCGCGCTCCAGGGCCTCTACGCCGTCACATACCGCCCATCCTCACCTGCGCGCGCCTGCCCCAGCGCGGCCAGCGCGGCCAACCATTCGCCCACCCGCGCCGCCGGAGCGGCGTCGAACGCGGCCGCCACCTCCTCCGGCGTCACCGGCCGGCCCAGGTCGACCAGCGCGGCGCGCACCGCGGCGGCCTGCTCGGCCAGGCCGTCGGGCCACGGCCGGAGGGCCTTCGGCGTCAACCCTTCGCCCTCCTCAGCTTCCCCGGAGAGCTCTGCCGCGGCCAGTTGCACGGCCCCGGCCTCCTGCGGCGCCTGGTACTCCGGCCGCAGCCAGCGCACCAGCCCGCGCGCCTCTTCGGCCGCGCG
>JAPKMS010000286.1 GCA_026645775.1 Anaerolineae bacterium | reverse complement strand
GTGTCCTTGTCCAGCCGGTGGACGATGCCCGGTCGATGCAGCCCGCCCACGCCCTCCAGATCGGGACAGCGGTGCAGGATCGCATTGACCAGCGTGCCGTGCCAGTTGCCGACCGCCGGATGCACCACCATGCCCGCGACCTTGTTGATCACCAACAGATCGGCGTCCTCGTACACCACGTCCAGCGGGATCGCCTCAGGCACCACCTCGTAATCTTGGGGCTCCGGCGCCTCTACGGTGATCGTATCGCCCTCGGCCACGCGGTAGCTGGCCTTCAGCACCCGCGTCCCGCGCGTCACCAGGCCCGCCTCGATCCAACGCTGAATCTCCGAGCGCGAGCGATCGGGCAGTTGTCCGGCCAGCCATTTGTCCAGCCGCTCGCCGCCCTCCACCACCCCGAGCACGATCACAGCGACCTCCTCGGGCAGGCGGTCGTCCAGATCGTCAAATGAAACTTCGGAAGTCGGACGGACTTCCGAAGCTTGCGTTTTTTGGGTCATCGATGATTCCTGCCGTCCACAGCCGACATCTCAGCTCTTTGCGGTGCCCTGGGCGGCCTGGGCCTGTTCCGCTCTCAACAACAAGATAGCCAACAAGATCGTCCCCACCACGATGCAGCCATCCGCCACATTCCAGGCGGGCCACATGTACACCTTGCCATTCACGGGCAGGGTAAACAGCAGGAAATCGGTGACGTACCCCTGGCGCAGGCGGTCGATCAGGTTATTGCCGATCGCACCGCCCAGTTGCAGGCCGATGCAGAAGCGCACGGCCCAATTATCGGCCGGCAGGTAACGTACATACGCGAGAACTGCCACGATCACCACCAGCGCAATCACCACAAACAGACTGCTCTGGCCCTGCAGCAAGCCGAACGCGGCGCCGGTGTTCGACCAATGCACGATGTTGAAGTAGGGCTCCAGGGCCGGGAACGGCGCCCAAGTGCCGTTCATCGGCAGGTTGGTCCGCACCAGATGCTTGGTCCACTGATCGATCATCACCACCACAGACATGACCAGGGGCACAAGTCCCCAGCGACGAAGGGTAGATTTCAATGCAAGCGAACTCCTGGGCGGAATCATAGCTCCGCCTGCCGCTGACAGGGCAGACAAAGCGTGGCGTAGGGCACGGCCTTTAGCCGCGCGAAGTCGATCTCTTCCCGGCAGCGCTCGCAGCGGCCATAGGCGCCCACGGCGATCCGATGCAGGGCCGCTTCAACCTGCTCCAAGGAGAGCTCATGCCCGCGGCGCAGCGAGATGATCGATGCCTGGTCAAATGCCGCCGTGGCGTCGTCGGCCATATGGTTGCCGAGCCCGACATTCGCCTCCTGCGCGGCGCTGATCAACCGATCGAGCTGTTGCTGTAGCTGACTCTGTTGCTCCAACAGAGCACTCTGCAAACGCTCGATCCTTTCCGGTGTCAACATCTTAATACCCTCGAGAGCACTTGTTGCCCTGTCTGTAAGCCGGCGATAGACTGGCTGCTTCGCCGACACGATGATTGTACCCGAAGGTTCCGCTACCGCCAAAGCGCGGCGGCACCCGATCCCAAAGAGGTGCGCAGGACAGGATGGCAGCCTGTCCTACGCCTGCATGACCGGCGCCTGCTGGGAAACGCCGGTCATTGGCTCACGCCTTCTCGACGCCCAACACGACGTCTTCGTTATCCAGTTTCAGCGCCGCGGTAAAAGCAGCCGGGGCTGGCGCCGCCTGGGCAAAGCTCACCGAGAGGGTGTCGGCGGCGATCTCATCGCCGAACTGCTTCCACACGGGCGCCAGCGCGGGGCCAGCCTGCACGGTGGTGCGGATGCGGTCGGCGATCTCGAAGCCCGACTTCTTGCGCAGCTCCTGGATGTTGCGGCTGATCTCGCGGGCGTAGCCTTCCCACCGCAGCTC
>JAPKMS010000285.1 GCA_026645775.1 Anaerolineae bacterium | reverse complement strand
TCGCTCGCGCGGATGATCCCCTCCTCGATCTCCTTCTCGTCCAGCGCCTTGCGCAGGAACAGCGGCACCACGATCTGGCGCGCCACCCACCCCATCTGCGCCCGGCTGTCGCCGACCCCGAACGAGGACACGTGAATCAGCCGCCTGACCCCGGCCTGGCCCATCGCGGCGACGATATTACGCACGCCGCCAGGCAGCACGCCGTATCCGCCGCCGCGCGGCCCCAACGCCGACAGGACGGCCTCCTGACCGGCCACGGCGCGGCTGACGGCCGCCGCATCCGTCACATCGCCCTGGACGATCGTGAGCCCAGGGCGCGCCGCCAGCGCGGCCGGATTCCGCACGAACGCCGTCACCTGATGGCCCTGCGCCAGCCCTTGCTCCAGCAAGGCGCGCCCCGTTCCCCCCGTAGCCCCGAACACCAATAGTCTCATGTTGAATCACTCCTTTCGCGCACCTGCGCGCTGATCCCCTGGACCGACAGAACGCTACTGGCCCAGCCGCGCCAGCAAGGCAACTGTGGCATCCACCACCTGCGCCTGCTGCGCCTCACGGCTGATGCTGGCAACGCCGTCGCCGCCTTGTGGGCCGTACCAACCCATCTGCGCATGATTGCCGCCTGCGATGGCAAGGTAGCGGGTGTCGGCGGGCAACAGGGTGCGGGTCGCGCCCACCTCAAACTGGGACGCCAGCCCATCGCTGGTGCCGTAGATCGAGACGCTGGGCAACTGGCGGTCGGCCAGGCTGTTGTTGCCGGCCGGGTAGGCCGCCCAAAGCGCCAATCCCTGGACGGCATTGGGATGGGTGTAAACATAGTTGGCCGCCATCGCGCCGCCCAAGCTGTGCCCGCCGATCGCCCACTGCTCGATTTCAGGGTGCGCGGCGATCACCGCGTCCGCCGCGGCGGGTTTGAACACCGCCAGGTTGAACGGCACAGGCGTGATCACCACCAGATAGCCCCGCTCAGCGATGGCCCGCGCGGCCGGGGCGTAGGAACGCGCATCGACGCGGCCGCCGGGGTAAAAGATGAACCCGGTGGTGGGCTGGCTGTTGGCCGGCGCAAAGGTCAGCCAGGGGGACGTGGCGACCTGCACGGCCGCGTCCGGTTGGAGCGCGGCGACCGCCTCGGGCAGCGGCCCCAACGGCGTGTAGGCCCAGGCGGTGAAACCGGCCACAGCTACCAGCAGGACGATGAGCAAGATCAGAAGCACACGTTTCAAGATACGCATCGGAAACACCTCGAAAATTGCAGAGAGAGCCAAGGGCCGCGCAGCGCAGTAAACTTCATCTGCGCTGCGCCAACTCTGGGCCCGGCCTTAGCAGCGAGCACGCCACGTTTAGGCCAGGGCGTCGCTACGCCTGTGCCTGCGCCCACTGCGGCTCGCCGCGTGTCGGCAGCGGCGGGTCAGGGCGGACGAACAGGCGCCGATAAACGAACGAAACCAGCCAGCCCATCAGGATGGCGCTCAGGATGCCCGGCGCCCACGCACCGACCTGGCCCAGCAGCACGCCGCCCAGGCTCGGCGCAATCACGCGGGAGAAGCTCTCCAGCGAGGCCGACAGGCCCAATGTGCCGCCGACCTCTTCGGGATAGACTACTTTGGTGAGGGCGCTGTTGATCACCGTGTTCATGATGCCGGTGCCCACCGACAGCGGGATCAGCACGACCAGCAGCACGGGCAGGCTGGGGGTCAGCGCCCAGGCTACAAAGGAAAAGGTCAGCAGGATCGTCGAGGCGAAGATGAGCTGTTTCTCGCTCCAACGCGCCGTCAGCCGGCCGATCAGCCCGCCCTGCACCAGCACGACCAGGAAGCCGACGTAGCCCAGGACATAACCGGTCTCCTTCGCATCCAGCCCCAGCTTCGACTGGGCGTAGAGGGCGAAGATGCTCTGAAACATGCCGCTGGCCAGACCGAAAAAGAGCCGGATGTGCAGCAGCGGGCCGACGCGGGGCCGGTTGAGCGCCACCCAGAGCGCCGCGGCGCTGAAAGCCGCGCGCGGCCGCTGAGCGATCGCCAATCGCATTTCGTTGGTCAGCGATTCGGGCAGAAAGAAGAGGACGGCCAGCCAGTTGGCCGTCGCCAGCGCCGCCGCAACGAAGGCCGGCACGGCGTAGCCCCACTGGCTCAACACGCCACCGATGACCGGCCCGATGATGAAGCCCAGGCCGAACGCCGCGCCGATCAGGCCCAACGCCTTGGCGCGGCTCTTGAAGTCGGTGACGTCGGTGATGTAGGCCTGCGCCACAGTCAGGTTGCCGCCGGTCAGGCCGTCGAGGATGCGGCTGAGAAAGAGCACCGCCAAGACGGCCGCGTTGGCGCCGCCAAAGGCCAGGCCGATCGGCTCCGCAAAGCCCAGCAGCAGGAAGCCCAGGATCGTGCCGGCGATGCTGACGAGCAGGATCGGGCGCCGGCCGTAGCGGTCGGACAGGCGACCCAGCAGCGGCGCACCGATGAGCTGCGCCAGCGCGTAGGATGCGACGAGCAGACCAATCACGGTGGGGGTCGCGCCGAATTTTTCCGCGTAGTAGGGCAACAGTGGCAAAATGAGGCTGAAGCCGAGCAGATCCGTAAAGACAATTGCGAATATTGTGACGAGACGTTTGTTAGCCATGGCAGTGCTCCTTGGATCGGAGTTGATATGTTCCCCTCTGGAACTGGCCTACTTATACCACAGTGTATATAGTTTGTCAAAACTATGTATATAGCGTGTAGGAATCTATTCCGATCCTGGTCGGAGTGTACGAGATGGGCGGCGAAGAACGGCACGGTCGGCGCCCATCATCAACACCAGGCCGAAAACGATCAGCATGTGGGTCAGGAGTAGGTCTTGGGCGTCGGTCAATTGGTAGATTGATACATTAGTACACAACCGCACCGTCGACCGTCACTCCGACGCAGTGACCATCGCCCGCAAGTTGTGTCCCTGGGCCGAGCAAGGCGGCAAGACAATGCGTTGCGGCTTGAGTTGCTCGCATGGGCATCCGAGCGGAGAGGACACAAATAGCGGGCCGTTGTTGGCGGCCCGCTTGTGTGGAGACGACTCACGTTTCCGTGGCCGTACCTGGCTTCGTCGATCCGGCTCTACTTGCTCGGCGGCAGGAGGACGGTGTCGATCACGTGGATGACACCATTGCTGGCGGCCACATCCGCGGCGGCGACCGTGGCATCGTTGATCATCACCTTACCGTCCACGACCTTGATG
>JAPKMS010000284.1 GCA_026645775.1 Anaerolineae bacterium | reverse complement strand
GCTAGGCTGCTGGCCAGCACGCCGCATCCGACAAAAGGCAGCCCGGCCAATTCCAGCAGCCCCTGAACGGTGCCATCCTCGCCGTTTGGGCCGTGCAGCACCGGAAAGATGACATCGAGCGATGGAAAGGCGGCCCCCGTGGCGCCCGGCACCAGTTCGTGTCCGGTCTCAGCGGCTGCGGCTGGGGCAAGCAACTGCGGCAAAGCGGCCGCGCCGTCGCTGAGGATCTTCATCGGGTCGCCCTGGGTCAGCCAGCGGCCATCGTGCGTGATGCCGATCGGGACGATCTCGTATTTGTCCGGGTCCATGACGGCCATCACGGAGCGCGCCGACGCCAGCGAGACCTCATGTTCGCTGGACCGACCGCCGAAGATAACTCCTACGCGCACTCTGCGCACAACCCTGCTCCTTGTTTGCCCCGCGGGGGCGGCGCCTGTTTGGGAGAGCCAGTATACCGCGCTTACATTACGATTTAGCTGACGGCGCCCGGTTCGTCCCAGTCGCCCAGAGTCAAGATCTCGGCCACCAGTTCGATGCCAGTGTCCTCGTAGATGCGGCGCCGGATCAATTGCATCAGGGCCACGACATCAGCCGCCGTCGCATCGCCCGTGTTGACGATGAAGTTGGCGTGCCGCGTCGAGATCTGAGCGCCGCCGATGCTGTGCCCTTTCAGCCCGACGGCTTCCACCAGCCGGCCGGCATAGTCGCCGGGCGGATTGCGGAAGATGCTGCCGGCGCTGGGTTCTATCGGTTGACTGGCGCGCCGTCGGGCCAGGAAGCTGTCGGCGCGGGCCGTCATCTCGGCTGCATCGCCCGGTGTCAGGTTGAACGCCGCAGCCAGCACCACCGGGCCGGCTGCACCGGCGGCAAGTTGGCGTTTCAGCACACTGCTGCGGTAGGTGAGCGCCAGTTGTGCGGCGGTCAACACCTGGCGTCCCTGCCCCGGGTAGGCCACCAGTGCCCAGGCCAGGTTGCCGGCGATATCACCGCCGTGCGCCCCGGCGTTGCCGATCACCGCGCCGCCCACCGTGCCCGGCACGCTGACCGCCCACTCCAGCCCCGACCAGCCGGCTTTGATCGCCGTGCGAGCCAGGCCAGCCAGCGCGACGCCGGAATCAGTGATCAAACGGCAGGCAGTCGGTTTGGGTAGCTCGTAATCTCGCGTGTGGTTGGCGATGACGAGGCCGCGCACGCCCGCGTCGCTCACCAGGATGTTGCTGCCGCCGCCCAAGATCGTGGCTGGGATGCCGTGTTCGGCCGCCAGCGCTGCCAGGCGTTCGAGCTGCTCGAGATTGGTTGCCACCGCATACAGGTCAGCCGGCCCGCCGATGCGAAAGGTGGTATGGCGCGCCAGCGGTTCATGGGTCGCGACCGCGATATCGAGCGCCGCCGTCACGCTTTCCACGAAGTGCGCGCTCCGGCCGGGATCAAGAGCCGTTGCGGGCCCAACCGAGCGCCCGCCCCGCGGCTCCTCAGTGTTCATGCGTTTGCCTCGCGCTGCCGCAAGCCGGCGAGCACCCGCTGGCCGACCTGGTTGCCGTCACCGGCGCTCATGGTGATCACGACGTCTTCCGGCTCGACGTGCGCCAGCAGGTATTCGGTCGCGGCATCGATGCTGCCGATGTATTGGGCGCCCGGGTGCTCCATGTGCTCCAGCAGCAGGCGGCTGTGCATCCCCAGGTCGATTTTCTCGCGGGCCGCGTAGATATCCAGGATCAGCACCTGATCGGCGTCATCGAAGCTGTGCGCAAAATCGGCCAGCAGGGCCTGGGTGCGGCTGTAGGTGTGCGGCTGGAAGACCGCCCAGATGCGCCGCGTGGCGTAGCGCAGCCGCGCGGCCGAGAGCGTGGTCGCGACTTCGGTGGGGTGGTGCGCGTAATCGTCGATCACGATCACGCCGCCCGCCTCACCGACGAGCTCGAACCGCCGCCCGGCGCCTGCGAAATCGCGCAACATCACCGCGGCCCACTTGGGCTGGATGCCGTGCCAGTTGGCCGCGGCCAACGCGGCCAATGCATTCCGCACATTGTGCCGGCCGGGCACCGAGAGGCTCAACGTCGCGACCTGCTCGCCGCGATGCCACACCTCGGCATCCAGCCCGCCGCGGTCGTTTGCCTGCACATGGCGGGCCTGCCAATCGGCATCGTGGTTTATGCCGTATGTCTGCACCGTCACCCCGGGGCCGACCGCGTTACGCAGGGCCAGTGCGCCCGGATCATCGGCGCACGCCACGAGCAGCCCGTCCTCAGGCAGTTGCCCGGCAAAGCGCCTGAACGCCTCCGCGAACGCGCCTGGTGTGGGGTAGCAATCCACATGATCCCATTCGACGTTGGTAATGACGCCGATCTCCAGCCGCAAGCCCAGGAACATCCGATCATACTCATCGGCTTCGATGACGAAAGGCCCTTGCCCGGCACGCGCGGCCAGGGTGGAGGTGGCCATGCCTTCGGCCGGGCCCACGGCCAACCGGCCGCCGACGATGATGCTGGGATCCATGCCGGCGCGCATCAGGATAATGGCGATCATGCTGGTGGTCGTGGTTTTCCCGTGCGTGCCCGCCACGCCGATGCCATGTTGGTTGGCGGTCAGCGGCCCCAGCAGTTCAGAACGCTTGACGACCGGGATGCCGACTGCGCGGGCCGCGATCACCTCCGGGTTGCTTTCGGGCACCGCCGATGAGATCAGCACCAGGTGTGCGCCCTGCACATTGGTCGCGTGATGGCCGCGGAAAATCCGGGCGCCGCGTGCCGCCAGCTCGTCGGTGGCCTCGTTGGGCCGTTGATCCGAGCCTGAGATCGTGTAGCCGCGCTGCATCAAGAACCCGGCGATCGCTGAGAGCCCGGCTCCCCCGATGCCCACCAGGTGGATGTGGACACCGCCGCACTCGGCCGGCGGGCAGTGCAGCAGCCGCGCCCACGGTGGTTCAGGGTGCAGCGTGATATCGGGGCGAGATGCGTTTGGATTTGTAATCGGCAGTTCGTTCATTTCCAGATCCGTGCTACCAGCATGATGACCGCCAGTCCGATCAGATACTTCCAGTCAAAGATCCTCGGCGGCAGGAATTGGCTGATGATGGTGTGAAACGGAGTGAACTCACCGCTCAGCTTGAGCAAGGGCCAGTTCGCTTGTTGCAGATAATACCACAGGCTGCCGGCAAAAAGATAACCGTTCAATAGCCCGCTGCCGAGATCAAAGAACAGCCGGCCACGTTTGCCGGGAAAACTCAGGGTCTCCCCCTCGTAAGAGATGTAGGTCACCACGATCAGCACGGTGCAATAGACAAACGTTCGGGCCAGGGTTAATGCAGTGGGTGCGCTGCCGACGAAAATCCCCAGCACCCGGTTTAGCTGCGCCTGATACCCTTCATCGATGAATTCGAGCACAAAAAGGGCGAGCAGCAGCATGGTGGTCACGCCGAGCTCGCGGCCGTAGCCCCGCATCACCCCGATGATCCCGAAGATGATGAACAGTGTCAGGAATACAAACTCGATCGGCCCCATGACTAGCCTTTCTTGCTGTTGCGGCTGCCGGTTCGCACCGCCAGCAGGACGAAGATAGCGATCAACACCGCGATCAGGATGGCAATATGGCCGGCGGTGGCCAGGCCGGTCAGCGTCGCCGCTAATTTGGCGAGGGCGCTGCCGGTCACTGAGGCGCCGGCCGGCAGCGGCGCCGTGACGGTGGCGGCCTGGCTGCCCAGCAGCCCCGCCGGCAGCGGCAGCAGGATGCCCGCCTCGGGCAGGGCCATGCGCAGCAGGTAGGCGCTGATCACATAGCCGTTCACCAAGCCGAGGATCAGGCTCAACGGCGATGATTTGGATTTAAGCGATTTCAAGGCGCCGAGCAACAGGCCGAGCCCCATCAGCAGGAGGAAAACCAGGATCAGCCCCGGCCCGGAGCCATCGGCCGCGATCAGCGGTGTCACCGTGCCCATGCGCTCGAACACCTGGTTGATCGCATCGCCCTTATCGCCGCTTCCGCCCAGCGCACCCATCCCGCCGGCCAACACAAACCGTATGCCATAGTTGATCCCGTTCACCATCGTGGCAATCACGCCCGCAAAGCGGCTCACCAGCACCAGCCCCAGCCAGATGATGGCCGTGGTGAGCAAGGTGGATTTGCCGCCCCGCAGATAGCCGAAGACCCCAAAAATGGCCATCACGGTGGCTAGTAGAATCAGCGACTCCATCTCAGTACCCCGCTAGATGACATAACTCGCGAGCGATGGCCTGTGCCGCATCGGGCCGGGCCAGCGCGGCAGCGGCCTGCGCCAGGGTGTCCAGCTCGGTGCGCGCTTCAAACAGGCGCACGATCGTCGGCGCCAGCTTGGTTTTCAGATCGGCATCGGCGATCACCAGCGCCGCGCCGCGCTCGGCCAGGTACGCGGCGTTGGCGTCCTGGTGCTGCCCGGCGTACGGGTAGGGCGCCAAGATGCTCGGCAGGCCCAGCGCCGGAAACTCGCCCAACACCGAGGCCCCGGCCCGGGCGACGACCAGGTCGGCGGCGGCCAGCGCCTGCACCATCTCATCGTGCAGATAGGCGAAGGCGTGATAGTGCGCGCCGGCGGGCGTCTGGCGTGTGGCGGTGAGCGTTTCTTGCACCCAGGGCCAGTCCAGTTGCCCGCTGACGTGCAGCACCTGGCAGCGGACGAGCAGCTCAGGCAGCGCATCGACCAGGGCCCGGTTGATGCTGCGTGCACCCCGGCTGCCGCCAAACACCAGCAGCACCGGCAGATCGGCTTGCAGGCCCAGCGCGGTGCGGGCGGCGGCCTTGTCGGCGGTCAGCAGTTCGGGCCGCACGGGATAGCCGGTCACCACCGCCTTGCCTGGGAAATAGCGCGTCACCTCCGGGAAGGAGACGGCGACGCGTGCGGCCAGCCGGCTGGTCCAGCGGATCGCCTGCCCGGGCGTCAGGTCGGGCAGGTAGATCAGCAGCGGCGTCCGCGGTTGCGCGCGCCACGCGGCCCAGGCCACCGGTGCGGCCACATAGCCGCCGGTCATCAACACTGCATCGGGCCGGAACTCGCGGATGATCTCGCTGCATTGAGCTGCTCCCTGTGCCATGCGGGCAAGGTTGCGGGCCACGATCCACGGCGCCCGCCCGCGAATTTGTCCGGTCGCGATCGGGCTGAACGCGATGCCGGCGCGCGCGGCCAGCGTCTCCTCGATGCCGCCGGTTTCGCCGATGTAGCGAAATTCCACCCCGACGGCGAGGTCGCGTCCTGGCGGCGCCTGCTCAGCGGCGGCTGGTGCGTTGGCTGGTGCGGCGCCGGCCGGCGACGGGTTTGGCTGAAGCGGTGCGGACGGTGCGGCCAGCGCTCGCAGTGCGCTGACGACGGCCAGGATGGGATAGACGTGGCCGCCAGTTCCGCCACCCGAAAGCAAAATGCGCATAGGCAGGCTTCTTCTCCGTGCTGGCGCGTGAGATGCTCAGCAGCAGGCCGGCCGCCACCATGCACGACACAAGTGACGACCCGCCATAGCTCATGAAAGGCAGCGGCTGGCCGGTGACCGGGATCAACGCCAGCGACGTGCCGATGTGAATCGCCGCCTGGATCAGGATCCAGGCCGTGAGGCCGATTGCCAGCAGGCTGCCGAAGCGATCGCGCGCGTTGAGCGCAATGCCCAAGCCGCGATAACCGAACCAGGCATACAGCGCCACCACGGCGATCGTGCCCGGGAAATGCAGATCGGCGCCGATATTGGCAAACAGATAGTCGCTCCACAGCGCCGGCACCAACGCCTTTTCCTGCCAGGTGGTGGGATCCAGTCCGATCCCGCGTCCGGCGCGCAGCATCTCGATGATCCGCAGCGTTTCAGTTGGCGCCTGGTCGGGATTGAAGAGGATCGCCCACCAGTTTTCAATGCGCTGGAAAGGGTACTCCGACTTCCACATCGCCAGCAGCAGGATCGGCGTCGCGATCGCCAGGACGATCAGCATCTGGCGCACATTACCGCCGCCCACGAAGAAGATCGCCAGGCCGATCGTGACTGCGATAATGGTCACGCTGAAGCTGCGCTCCAAAATGATCAGCGTGGCGACCAGCCCCATGATGATCGCGAATGGCAGGAGACCCTCTTGAAAGCTATCCAGGTGCCTGCCTTTGATCGTGACCCAGGCGGCGACGTAGATCGCCACCGCCAGCTTGGCCAACTCGCTGGGCTGAAAGCGGCCGCCGAACGTGCGCGTCGCACCGAATTGCTCGCCGCCGTAGGCCAACACTGCGCCCAGTGCCAGCACCGCGGCCACCATCAACGGGATCGCGACATATTGCCACACGCGATACGGAACAACGGTGGCGGCGACGCATGCCACCAGCCCGAGGCCGACCCATTTGAGCTGTTGCACAAAGAAGTAGGTGCCGGCCCGCGCAAAGCTCGCGCTGAAAACCATCACCAGGCCCAACGCCAGAAAGGTCGCCACGATGGCGATCAACTGATAATCGAGCGCCGGCGCACTCGCAGCGGGCGTACTGCCGCGCCGCGGGGCGGTGGGCTTCGCACGTTGGTTCGCTTCCGCATTCATGGCAAGTTCTCCACCAAAGCCCGAAAGTGACGGCCGCGCGCGGCAAAGTCTTCATAGGCATCGAAGCTCGTGCCGCCCGGGGCCAACAGCACGACATCGGCGGGGCGTGCGGCCAGGGCCGCCGTCTTAACCGCCTCGGACAGATCGGCGCACCGGCTGACCGGCGTCGGCGCATCGCCGGTGCGCCGCGCGTGTTCGGCCAGCGCATCGGCGATCAGGCCGGCGGCTTCACCGAACAGGATCACGCGCCGCACCTTGGGCGTGCCGTCCGGCCGCCGAGCATGAATTTCGGCGGCGCATTCATCCCATGGCAGGTGCTTGTCGCGGCCGCCGGCCAGCAGTACGATGGGCTCCGCAAAGGAATGTAGGGCCGCCACCGTGCGCTCCGGCGCGGTCGCGATGGAATCGTTGATCCAGAGCACGCCCTCCCGCTGGCGCACGATCTCCAAGCGGTGCTCCACGCCGCCGAACGAGGTTGCCACGCTGCGCATGGCTTCCGGGGTTGCGCCGGCCGCACCGGCCAGGCACGCCGCGGCGAGAATATTGGCGATGTTGTGGCGTCCCCGCAGGCGCACCTCGCTTGCCCGGCAGATCACGTGATCGGGCAGGCCGGGTTGGCGCCAGATCAACGCGTCTCCTGCCAGGTAGGCGCCGGCCTCGACCTCGGCGGTCAGGCTGAACCCCAGCCGCGAGCCCTGCAGCGGGAAATAGACAGCTTCTTGCCCTACGCCGGCCGCAATCTGGCACCGGCCTGTGCGCAGCCACGGCCCGGTATACGGATCGTCAGCGTTCAGCACGCACATATCGCTGCGCCCCTGGAACCGCAGGATGTTGGCTTTTGCCGCAGCATAGTGGCTCATCGACGGGTGCCGATCCAGGTGGTTGGGGGTGATGTTCACGATGGCCGCTAGGGTCGGGCTGCGGTCGAAGAGCTCGAGCTGAAAGCTGGACAGCTCCATCACTACTTTGTCGCCCGCGCCAACTTCCTCCAACCGATCCAGCAGCGGGGTGCCGATATTGCCGCCCACGTGAACCGGGTAGCCGCTGGCCTGCAACATCAGTCCCACCAATGTCGTTGTCGTCGTCTTGCCCGCCGAACCGGTGATGCCGATAACCCGCGCTGGACAGTGGCGCAGGGTGAGCTGGCCATCATTGCCCAGCGGGATGCCGCGCCGCACCGCCTCCTGGACGATCGGGATCGCCGGTGACACGCCGCCGCTGAGGCAGAGCAGGTCGGTTTGATCCAGCAGCGTCAGGGGATGTCCGCCCAACACCGTGCGCAGTGTGGCCGGTGCATGTGCCTCGGCATAGGCCGCCAGCTCCGCGCAGACGGCGGCAAGCTGCATTTCACTGCGCAGATCGCTGAGGGTGATCTGTGCGCCGTGGGCCAGCAGAAAACGCGCGGTCGCCGTGCCCTGGCGTGCCATGCCCAAGATGGTCACGCGTAGACCGGTGTAAAGCGCTGGCCGTGTTTTTGCTTCACTCACACCACTGCTCCGACGGGTTCTGCGCCATGCGGCGCGTTTTGCACCAGCACCCAGGCGCCCGGCCACAGCGTCTGGAACCGGTCGCTGAGCGAACGGGCCCACGCTGCCGCTTCAGCTTGTTCCACAGCCCAGTTGCGATAATGCACCGTTACCGCGGTGCCGCGCTCGACCAGGGTGCCGTCGGTCTGAGGCTCCAGCGGCAGCGGCTCCAATTCGACCAGCAGCGCGTGGATGCGCACCTGGCTGGGGCGCAGCTTGTCGCCGCGATACAGCGCCAGGGCATCGGCTACCCGGCCCAGCGCGCCATACGCGATCTGCAGCGCGGCCTGGCGATCATCGTGCGCGAGGGCCAGATCGAGCTCCCCACGCAAGGGGTTGAGCGCGTGCAGGATCAACCCGCCTGGGGTCGCCTTGCTCGGCGGCAGGGCGTGCGGATGTCCTTTCGTCGGCCCTGTCGGGGGCAGAATCCCCCGAAATTGGGTCACCGGGCTGATGTGCGGCAATGTCACAGCGATCCCTAAGCCTTCCTGAACGACTCAAAACTACTTCTACAGCAGCGCAAGCGCGATCCCCAACATGCCGGCCAGGATGCCGATCAAGAAGAAGCGCCAAACTACGTGCGTCTCGGACCAGCCCAATAGCTCGAAGTGGTGATGCAGCGGCGCCATCTTGAAGACGCGCTTGCCCACGCCCGTACGTCGCTTGGTCCACTTAAAAAAGCTGACCTGGATGATGTCGGATAGCGCCTCGGCGACGAAGATCAGGCCCACGATCGGCAGCAGCAGCCACTGGCCGGTCATCAGGGCCACTACCGCCAGCGTGGCGCCCAGGGCCAGCGCGCCCGTGTCACCCATGAACAGTTGGGCTGGGTGGCTGTTGTACCATAGAAACGCGAACAGCGCCCCCACCATCACAAAGCAGAACGAGCTCAGCGGATACTGCTTCTGCAGATTTGCGATGATGCCGAAGGCGGCAAAGGCCACCGCCGATGTCGTGCCTGCCAACCCGTCCAACCCATCGGTCAGGTTCACGGCATGCGATGACCCGACGATGATGAACGTCGCCAGCGGGATATAGAGCAGGCCGATATCGATTTTCCGTGCGATGCCCGGGATGGCGACGCTGTGGATGTCCAGCACGAAAAACAGTCCTGCGCTGACGATCAACGCCAGGATCACCGAGTATGAAGCCTTGATCTTGGCGACCAGCCCCTGCCCGTCTTTGCGCCGGCCGCGCAGCCCGGCCCAGTCATCGCGGGCGCCCAGCAGGCCGAAAGCGGCCAGGGTGAGCAGCGGCACCAGGATCGATTTGCCGATCAGCGTGCTCCCTTCAGCAAAGTTGAAGATGCGCAAGATCCGCTTGCCCCATTCAACACCGCTGAGGAAATTCGCCAGGTTCAGCACCACCGTGATGAGGAACACAGGCACCAGGAACATGACGCCGCCCATGGTGGGGGTGCCCATCTTAACTTGGTGCGTATCAGGCCCCTCGATGCGGATCTGTTTGCCGATGCCGCGCTGTTTTAGCAGGGCGATCAACGGTTTGCCCCAGATCACCGCCAGCAGAAACGTGATAGTGGCGAGGCTCAGTGCGAACGGCATAGCAGAATGTTCGGTCATACGTCATCAGCCTTTTGTCGGCTCCGGTTCCCGGTTCATCCACAGGCGGTTTAAGCCAGGATGAGCGGTTTCACCTGGCCGTGGTTTGCGCTCGAGAGAGTGCATCAACGATGGTTTCCAGCGCCGCGGAACGTGAGCCTTTGACCAGGATCACGTCGCCCGGCCGCATCAATCCTTGTAATACGCCGATCGCATCGGTGTTGTGCGCCACCGGGTGGACGTCGGCAACGCTCATGCCACACGCCAGCGCCTCTTCAGCGATCCAGCGGCCGCGTTCGCCCACGGTCACTAGTTTGCTGACGACCTGGGCGGCCCGCCCGCCTACCAGGCGGTGCCCCGTTTCTTCGTAACTGCCCAGCTCGTACATGTCGCCAAACACGGCAATGGACCGGTGGCTGGCGTTGGCGATCTCTTCAAGCAGATTGAGCGCGGCCAGCATGGAATCCGGGCTGGCGTTGTAGGTGTCATCGATCAGCGTCGTCTCGCGCAGGCCGGGCACCACCATCAGGCGCAACTGCCCGCGCAACTCCTGCAACCCCGCGATGATCTCGGCCCAGCCCATGCCTTCGGCCAGGCCGACCGCCGCACCGCGCAGCGCCGTGTGGACGCTGTGCCGGCCCAGCATGGGCAGGTGCATGTGAAAGGCCTTGTTAGCGTAATGGCACTGGAAACGGATGCCATCCAACCCCCGGCTCTCGATCTCGTCGGCCCACAGGTGGCTGTCGGGATTCAGGCCATAGGTGAAGACGCGCGCCCGGGTGATCCCGGCCATCGCCAGCACGAGTTTGTCATCGGCATTGAGGATCGCCACGCCGCCTTCGTCGGCCGGCGGTAGTGCCTGCGGCAGCTCAGATTTGGCTAAAGCGATGCGCTCGATTGTCCCCAGTCGTTCCAGATGCGTCGGCCCCACATTCGTGACGACGCCTACGCGCGGGCGCGCCAGCTCGCACAGGTGGCTGATCTCGCCCAGCGCATACATGCCCATCTCCAGCACCAGGCGTTGGTGTTCGGGTGTCAATCGGAGCAACGTCAGCGGCAGCCCGATCTCGTTGTTCAGATTCCCCTCGCTGCGCAGGGTGGTGTAGCGCTGCGCCAACACGTTGGCGACGATCTCTTTGGTAGTGGTTTTTCCGACACTGCCGGTGATGCCGATGGCAACCGCCGAGAGCCCCCGGCGCCAGGCGCCGGCCAGCCGCTGCAAACCGGCCAGGCTGTCAGGCACGATGAAGATCAGCGGCGGTGCAGCCCGATCGGTGACGTTGCCCTCCGCGTTGCGGAGCGTGCCATCCGGCATCACAAACGTCGCCTGGCTGCAGAGCTCCTGGCTGCGCGGCTCGGCGATGGCGACCGCCGCCCCGCGGCTGAACGCGTCGCGCAGATACAGATGCCCATCGGTGCGCTCGCCTTGGAGTGCAATGAATAAGCTGTCGGGTGTGCTCGAACGCGAGTTCACGGTCGTAGCCGTGATCATCTGTTCAGCTACCGCTCCCAGTGCCTCGGCCCCAGGGCCGATCAGGGCTTGCCAAATATCGGCGATCTTCAACGTGTCGCTCCGTGCAAGATGAGAGAGTGCGGACCGCTCAGGGCGTCCGCTCATCGGGCTGAATCTTTAGCGTTTGAACCGCATCCTGGGCGATCTGGCTGAAAACCGGTAGGGCCACCTGCTCGGCCCAGCGCGAGGTCTTCGGCTCCACCAGCTTCACCAGGATCACGATCTGCGGATCGGCTGCCGGCAGAAAACCGACAAAGCTGACGATAGTCAACGCTGAAGTGTACCCTTTGCTGCCCGGGATTTCGGCGGTGCCAGTCTTACCCGCCACGCGGTAACCTGGCACCAGGTTCGGCCCTGATGCATAGTTGTCGACGGTATAGGTCATGAGCTGCGTCATGGTGCGCGCTGTTTCGGGCTGGATGGCCTGTCCGAGCTCACGAGACGGCACGCGGTAGACCTGCCCATTGTAGACCAGGCTCTGCACGATTTGTGGCTGCATTAAGGTGCCGCCGTTGGCGATTGCCGCCGTGGCGTTGATCATTTGCAGCGGCGTGACAGAGATGCCCTGGCCGAACGAGTTCGCCAGTTGATCGTACTTGCTCCAGTACAGCGAGCCGGGCCGCTTCACGATGCCGGGATTCTCCGGCCCGAGATCGATCTCAGTCACTTTGCCAAACCCGAACTGTCGCAGATAGCGGTAGAAGTTATCGGACCCCATCTCATCGCAAATCTGCGCGCTGACCACGTTGAGCGAGCTCGCGAGCGCCTGGCGAACCGTCACCCAACCCAGCGCGCGCCCCTCGGAGTTGGTGATGGCCTGGCCGTTGATCACCAAACGCCCTGTATCATTGAAAACCGTGTCCGGCGTGATCGTTTTGGCATCCAGCGCGCCGCCGATGGTCACGATCTTCATCACCGATCCCGGCTCGTACGCCTCATTCACTGCCGCGTTCGACCAGGCCTCCGGCGCACTCTCACTGTATTTATCCGGATGGAAGGTCGGCAGATTCGCCAGGGCCAAAACGGCGCCGGTGCGCGGGTCCATAATGATGACGGTGCCCGACTTGGCCTGGTGCTTCACCACGGCTTCGCTCAGGCGTTTCTCTGCCAAATATTGCAGGGGCGCCACCATGTTCAGCACCAGATCGCGGCCGGTCGGCGACGGCAGGTAGGTCTCCCAGTCCGTAGGCAGTGATTGTGGCTGGCCTGGGAGTTTCTCCGTGAACGCTGCTTCGGTCTGGCTGAGCCAGGCATTGTAGCTGGCCTCAACACCGGCCAGGCCTTCGTGGTCCATATTGGTAAAGCCCAGGATATGCGCGCCCAGGGTGCCGAGCGGATGAAGGCGCTCGCGCCGGCTTTCACACGTGATCCAGAACGGGGCCTCCTCGGCGTTTGCCGCATCGCATTGTGCTTGGGTGGCCTCCCGGGTGATGGGCGCCCAGTGCCCATCCTGCGCCAGCGCCGCTGTCAGGGTCTCCACTGGCACGCCGATCGCTTGGGCCGTCTCAGTGACCGTTTCCGGCCTTCCTTTGGACTCGCGATAATTCAGCGGATCAACCGATATCTCCCATTGGAAGATGTCGGTCGCCAGCAGCAGCCCATCGCTGGATAAGATCCGCCCGCGTGCCGGATCCACCGTCTGGGCCACAACTTGTCCCGGTCGTGCTCCCAACCCGAAGACCTGCCACAGGATCAAGCGCGCGATCACGACGAGCAAAAACACGCCGAAGAGAAACACCAGCAATTGGACACGGCCCTGGTACATCGGCTGTGAATCTTGCGACTGGCGTTTGCGCTCTTTCGGCGTAGGTTCGACCGCCTCAGTTTCTTGAGCGAACTGTGCCCAATGGTCTCGTCTGCTCATGGTATCATTTGCTTCTGTTCTTCATCATATAGAAAAGAGACGCAGAAGCCGGGCACCTTCGCCCGGCGTCGTTCTGAACCATCGCGTTTGGGTGTCTAACGGTCGTGCGGTGCGCGCGGGAGGCCGATGGATTCCCCGAGCGGCCCCAGCGCAGGCAACACGCCAACAAGACGCTGCGCCAGGCTGGCGGTTTCGGCAGCTTGGGTTTCAGCCATCGCGGCCGGCTGGATCTTCACGTAAACCGGCTCGATCTTGTGGGTGAGCCCCAATTCCTGTGACCGCTGGTCGATGTAGGCCGGCGAATACCACTGGGCTAATTGCCCCATCAAGAACGAGGTCTCGGCTTCCAGCCTGGCCGCTTCCGTCTCCAGCGCGCTGGTTTGGCGGCCAATTTCAGCCATAGTGCTGGTTTGCCACAGGTAGAGACAGCCGATCGCACAGACGCAAGTGACAACCAGGACGTAGCGGACCAATGTCGAAATCTGCCGCCCCGAGATATCCTGCGGCGAGTTCAACCATTGGCCAGGCCCCCAGGTTGTCGGTGAAGAGGTCACACGGTTAATCATAGCGATGCTCCCGGATAGCTCAGTAGGCCAGGCGTTCGGCGATGCGCAGTTTAGCGCTGCGGCTGCGCGTGTTTAGTTTGATCTCGGCCTCGCTCGGCTGGATCGGTTTGCGGGTGACCGCGCGCAGCGTGGCGTGATGCCCGCATTGGCAAGCGGTTGCGCCGGCCGTTCGCATCAACCGTGGCGACAGGTCACAGATGCAGTCGCGGGTTTCGCGCTGCACAAACTGTTTCACGATGCGATCTTCCAATGAATGGAAGGTGATGATGGCCAGCCGCCCGCCAGGCGCCAACAGCGCCACAAGATCAGGCAGCACTCGTTCCAATACCCCCAACTCGTCATTGACGGCAATTCGTAGCGCCTGGAAAATACGCGTGGCCGGATGGATGCGCTGTCCCCGCTGGCCACCCAATGCCCGGCTGATCACCTCGGCCAGCGCCACCGTCGTGTGCAATGGCCGGGCATCGACAATGGCCCGGGCCACGCGACGGGAGCGGGGCTCTTCTCCGTAGCGGTAGATGACATCCGCCAATTCGTCCTGGGGCCATGTGTTGACAATCTCGTCGGCCGTCAGCGGCAGACCAGGATCCATCCGCATGTCCAACGGCCCGGTGCTTTGGAAACTAAAACCGCGTTCCGCCTCCCCCAATTGGTAAGAGGAGAGCCCCAAATCCAACAGCACTGCGTCGACCGCAGCGAACCCCGCGTTGCGGGCAACTTCGGCGATCTGCCCGAAATTGGCTTGGCGCAAGATGGCCCGGTTACCAAAGCGTGCCAACCGCGCCTGGCCGCGTTCGATGGCGGCCGGATCCGCATCGAGCCCCAGCAGCCTGCCTGCCGGTTCGGTGGTCACCAGCAAAGCCTCAGCATGCCCCGCGCCGCCCAGGGTGCCATCCACGCAGGTGGCGTTGGTCCGGGGCGCCAGGCCTTCGATGGTCTCTGCCAGCAAAACCGAAACGTGTTCCATCAATCATACCTACAAGCGTATGCCCATTTCGTGAATTTTGGCGTAATTATCGGCATTTTCTCGGTACCCCGCCACCCAGGCGTTGTATGTCAGCTCCCAGCTCTCAGGCTGCCAGATCTCCAGGTGGTCGCGGTTCCCGACGATCACAACCTCTGAGGCGAGCTTGGCGTGGCGCCGCAGCACCGGCGGAATCAGAAGCCGGCCCTGGCGATCCACCTCACACTCAATCGCGGCGGACAGGAAGCGGCTCGCTAAATGGAGGCTCTCACCTTCCCCAGATGTTTCAAGGTGTTGTTGCATTTCTTCAAAGAATGATTTAGGATAAATATTGATCTGTCCCAAGCCACCGCGCGCAAGGATCACGGCCTCGCCCAACCCTTCTCGATACTTGATCGGGATGAGGATCCGGCCTTTTTCATCCAGGTTATATTCTTGCTCGCCGCGAAATGGGGTCATGATGCAATCCAAGTAAAAGTTAAGGGCTTGTTCTCCCTTAATTTCCATTATTTTCCACTAGCGCCATTGTAGCTCAACTTTCGGTCACTGACAAGCCTTTAGGACAGCAGTTATCCCAATATATCGCAATTTTAAGCTTGCCCCGCGCGGTTTATCCCAACTCCCCGGTTGGGACGAGCAAACAACCAATTTGACAACTCAGGCAATAAGTGATAGTATTAGCGATTGCTGTCTGTATACTAAGGGGCAAAAGCGGCCCAAAAATGATACCACGGTGCTTCTCAGTGACCGAGATAACCCAAGTCGGATGGAGACTTGGCCTTTTTGTTTTTCTGAACAAGGAGTGAATGCTTGATGACGCATCTCCGGAACGGTGGCGATACGATGCCGCGCAAATCGTATGCTCGCATTCGCGATGTCTATGAGTTGCCGCGCCTGATCGAGGTGCAGTTGGACTCGTTCCGCTGGTTCCAGACGGAAGGCTTACAGGAGCTTTTTGAGGAGCTCTCGCCCATTGTGAGTTTCAACAAAAACCTCGAACTGCATTTCGGATCGAAGCCCCGTGGGGCGAATCCCGATTTGAAGGCCGAAGAATGTTTCTGGTTTGGTGAGCCAAAGTACTCGGAGCCAGAGTGTCGCGATCGTGACATGACGTTTGCTGCGCCTTTGTGGGTCGGCGTCAAGCTGGTCAACCGGGACACGGGCGAGTTGGTGACTCAGAACGTTTTCATGGGCGATTTCCCGTTGATGACCGAAAACGGCACCTTCATCATTAACGGGGCTGAACGTGTGGTTGTCAGCCAGTTGATTCGTTCACCCGGCGTGTACTTCACGATTGAAGAGGATCGCGTCACCGATCGCCGGCTTTGCTTTGCTAAGTTGATCCCCAACCGCGGCGCCTGGCTGGAATTTGAGAGCAGCAAGCGGGACATCATTTCCGTCAAGGTGGACCGCAAGCGTAAGCTGCCGGTGACGGTGCTTTTGCGCGCAATCGGCTACGGCTCGGACGAAGAAATCCTGGAGCTGTTCGCGGAAACCGATAACAACCCTGAGCACGCCTACATCGCTACGTCCCTTGAGCGCGATCCGACTCATACCGCCAACCGTTCCGACTCGGCCAAGGGGGTCGACGCGGCGCTGTTGGAGTTCTACAAGAAGCTGCGGCCGGGCGATCCGCCTACTCTGGACAACGCTAAGAGCTTCATGCAGAACCTGATCTTTGCTCCGCGGCGGTACGATCTGGGCAAGGTCGGCCGTTATAAGCTTAATCGCCGGTTGGAGCTGGGTGTGCCTTTGAGCCATCGTACGCTGACCAACGAAGATTTGGTGGCCGTGCTGCGGCGCATCATCCAGATCAACAACGGTATCGAGGGTGAGGACGACATCGATCACCTGGGCAACCGCCGCGTTAAGACCGTAGGCGAGTTGATCCAGAACCAGCTCCGTGTCGGTCTGCTGCGTATGGAGCGGGTTGTGCGTGAGCGCATGTCTATCCGTGATTCGGAACAGACGACACCTCTTTCCTTGATTAACATCCGGCCCGTCGTGGCTGCCATCCGTGAGTTCTTCGGCGGTTCGCAACTGAGCCAGTTCATGGACCAGACGAACCCGCTGGCCGAGTTAACCCACAAGCGCCGTCTGAGCGCCCTGGGCCCCGGTGGCCTCCGCCGCGAGCGCGCGGGCTTCGATGTGCGTGACGTGCACAACAGCCACTATGGCCGCATTTGTCCGATTGAGACGCCGGAAGGCCCGAACATTGGCCTTATCGGGTCGCTGGCCACTTATGGCAAGATTAATGAGTTCGGTTTTATCGAAACGCCATACCGCAAGGTGCTGAATCGCATGCCCAACCAGCCCAGTTCCCTGGTGGGGCGGGTCTTGCGCGAACGGATCAATCTGCCCGATGGCACACTGCTTGCGTCCGCGGGTACGCCGATTGACGAAAAGCTGGCTGATGAGATCGCCAAGCTTGGCGATGTGCTGCCGGAAGTGCGGGTGATGCCGGAAATCACCAATGATATTGTCTTCCTGTCGGCGGATGAGGAAGATCGTTACGCGATCGCCCAGGCGAATGCGCTTACGGATGGCAAGGGACACTTCATCGAATCGCGTGTGTCGGTGCGGCGCAACCAGAAATTTTTGTTAGAGGCGCCCGACCATATTGAATACATGGATGTTTCGCCCAAGCAGATCGTCTCGGTCTCGGCGGCGTTGATCCCGTTCCTGGAGCACGACGACGCCAACCGCGCCTTGATGGGGTCGAACATGCAGCGCCAGGCCGTGCCTCTGCTGCGTCCGGAAGCCCCGATCGTGGGCACCGGCATCGAGCGCCAGGCGGCCGTCGATTCGGGCCAGGTGGCCGTGGCCTCGCAGCCAGGTGAAGTGATCAGCGCGCACAGCGATGAAATCACCGTCCTGGAAGATGATGGCACCCGGCATATCTATCGGCTGCGCAAGTACCAGCGCTCCAACCAGAGCACCTGCATCGACCAGCGGCCTGTGGTCAACAAGGGCGACCGGGTGGAGAAGGGGCAGGTGTTGGCCGACTCCAGCTCCACCGACCTGGGCGAGATGGCTTTGGGGCAGAACGTTCTGGTCGCATTCCTAAGCTGGGAAGGCGGCAACTACGAAGACGCCATCCTGATCAGCGAACGGCTGGTGCAGCAGGACAAGTTCACCTCCATTCACATCGAGAAGCACGAGGTTGAGGCGCGCGACACCAAGCTCGGCCCCGAGGAGATCACGCGCGACATCCCCAATGTCGGTGAAGATGCCTTGAAGGACCTGGATGAGTACGGCGTTGTGCGCATCGGTGCAGTGGTGGCGCCCGGTGACATCCTGGTGGGTAAGATTACCCCCAAGGGTGAGACCGAGCTGAGCCCCGAGGAGAAGTTGCTGCGGGCGATCTTCGGCGAAAAAGCGCGCGAAGTGAAGGATTCCAGCCTGCGGCTCCCGCACGGCGAGTACGGCAAGGTGGTGGATATCAAGGAATTCAACCGCGATGAGCATCGCGATCTGCCGGCGGGCGTTGAGCGGATGGTGCGCGTGAGCGTGGCCCAGCGGCGCAAGCTGATGGAGGGCGACAAGATGGCGGGCCGCCACGGTAACAAGGGCGTCATCTCGCGGATCGTGCCGGTCGAGGATATGCCGTTCCTCCCGGATGGCTCGTCGGTCGACATCATCTTGAATCCCTTGGGCGTGCCTGCCCGTATGAATATCGGCCAGGTTTTGGAGACGCATCTGGGCTGGGCTGCCGACCGTCTGGGGTTCCGCGCTGAGACGCCGGTCTTCGATGGCGCACGCGAGCAAGAGATCGAGGCAGAACTGGCACGTGCCTGGTTGGCCGATCGCGCATGGGAGAAGGCCACCAAACGGGCCTGGGATTGGGCCGCCAAGGCAGGCTACACCGAAAAAGATCTGCTGGATGACGATGAGGTGCGCGCGCTCTATCTGGCCGAATGGCTGGGTGAGCGGGGCTACGACCCTGAGCAAAGCTACAAAGATCGCGGGTATGCCCGACGCGCTATGTTGCGCGAGTGGCTGGCCGAGGAACCGCAAGGTTATGACCCGGACACGCTGCTGTCATTCGCTGAGGATGAGCGCCCGGTGGACGAGCGTGAAGCGGCCGATGAGATGGCGCGGGTCGTTTGTCTGCGTGAGTGGCTGAAGTGGGTGGCGCGCGAAGCCATGCGGGTGACTCGGCTTGAGGCGAAGCCGGCGGCCGAGGGTGAAGCTGTCGAATACGAGGAAGTCGCAGAGAACGCTGAAGAGCGGGCCGTCATTTACGCGGAGATGGACCGCATCGCGGCGCTTGATCCGGAGCAGGTGGTGGCAGAGGCGTTGAGCGTGAGCCAGAAGACCGGTCAGCCGTTGCCGAGCTGGGGTAAGACGCAGCTGTTCAACGGAAAAACCGGCGCCCCCTTCGATTATCCGGTGACCGTCGGCATCATCCACATGATGAAGCTGCATCACCTGGTCGAGGACAAGGTCCACGCCCGTTCGACCGGCCCGTACAGCCTTGTCACCCAGCAGCCGCTGGGCGGTAAGGCGCAGTTCGGCGGTCAGCGCTTCGGCGAGATGGAGGTGTGGGCGTTGGAAGCCTACGGCGCAGCGCACAGCCTCCAGGAAATGCTTACTGTTAAATCTGACGATGTGACAGGCCGCGTGAAGACCTATGAGGCCATCGTCAAGGGTGAGCCTATCGAGTCGCCGGGTGTTCCGGAAAGCTTCCGGGTATTGGTGAAGGAACTGCAATCCCTGGGCCTGGCGGTTGAGGTTGTGGATGCGAAGGAAGAAGTCATCCAGTTTGGTCGCGAAGACACGGAAGAGAAGTTGCCCAACCTGGGCTTCAGCCTGAGCTTGCCCGGTCCGATGAGCAAGGGTTTGGATTGAGGCGTGACCTGTAAAGCGTAATTCGTCCATCGGCTCCAGCGTGCGGAGTGTGTGACGGGTTGCGCTTTGCGCGCTGCGCTTTGTGTTGTGTATAGACGGGAGATTCTACATGGAAGTCAACGAATTTGACGCCATCCGCATCTCGCTGGCCTCGCCTGAACAGATCCTTGAGTGGTCACACGGTGAGGTCACGAAGCCCGAAACGATCAACTACCGCACCCTGCGCCCGGAACGGGATGGGCTCTTTTGCGAACGGATTTTCGGTCCCACCAAGGACTGGGAATGTCAGTGTGGTAAATACAAGCGCACGCGCTACAAGGGCATTGTGTGCGATAAGTGTGGCGTCGAGGTGGCCCACAGCCGCGTGCGTCGTGAGCGCATGGGCCACATCAAGCTGGCCAGCCCCGTCAGCCATATCTGGTATGTCAAGGGCGTGCCGAGCCGGTTGGGGCTTTTGCTCAACATCAGCCCGCGCAACCTGGAGCGTATCCTGTATTTTGCCCAGTATGTCATCACGCACGTGGATGAGGACGCACGCAATCGCACCATCACGCGCGCCGAACGCGATCTGAACCTGAAGGTCGCGCGGAGCGAAGGCGAAATCCAGACGAAGCTGGATCAAATTGAAGCCGACCGCACACAGCGGCTGGCAGCCCTCGATCGCGAGGAAGAGTCACAACTCGCGGTGCTCGCCGAGCGGTTGACCGCCGAGACCGGCGCAGTGATCGCCACCGGCCAGAGGTTGCAGGCTTCCTTGGAGAAGCTGCTGGGCAAACCGGCGCCCGAGGTTGTGGCGCTGCCCTGGCGGCCCGAGGATCTGCCGTTGGTCGCAGCCGGGAACGCCGTGACGCGCGAGCACCTCGCCGCGTTGAATGATGCCATTCAGCGTCAGTTGAGCGACATTGAAGATAGCATCAATCGGGAGCAGGAGTCCGTTCGGAATTTAGTGGCCGCCCGCCGTGATCTGGTGCGGCGCGAGATCGAACAGATCATCGACGACCAACGCCGCGCGATCGAATCGCAAAAGACGCAGTTGCGCAATGGTCTCAACACCTCACTGGAGGAATTGAAGGGCCTCAAGGAACGCGAGCTGCTGACCGAGACCGAGTATCGCGATCTGCAAGAGCGTTGGGGTGGGGTCTTCCGGGCCGGCATGGGCGCGGAGGCCGTGCGTGATTTGGTGGCGAAAATTGATCTGGATGCGATGGTGAAAGAGTTGCGGCAGGAGATCGCCACCACGCAGTCTAAGCAGCGCAAAAAGAAGGCCGCCAAGCGGCTGCGCGTGGCCGAATCGTTCCGCAAGAGCGGCAACCGCCCTGAGTGGATGATCCTGACCCTGCTGCCGGTCTTGCCGCCCGAGTTGCGCCCCATGGTGCAGTTGGACGGCGGTCGTTTTGCGACTTCTGACCTGAACGATCTCTATCGCCGGGTGATCAACCGCAACAATCGTCTTAAGCGGCTGTTGGAGTTGGGCGCGCCCGATGTGATCGTGCGCAACGAGAAGCGTATGCTCCAAGAAGCCGTGGATAGCCTGATCGACAATGGCCGTCGCGGCCGGGCCGTCAGCCGGAGCGGTAAGCGTAAGCTGAAGAGCTTGTCGGATTTGCTCAAGGGCAAGCAAGGCCGCTTCCGTCGCAACCTGTTGGGCAAGCGCGTCGACTATTCGGGCCGTTCCGTAATCGTGATCGGTCCGGAACTGAAGCTCCACCAGTGCGGCCTGCCGAAGAAGATGGCCCTGGAATTGTTCAAGCCGTTTGTGATGCGCCGGTTGGTGGAGTATAACTACGCCCACAACATTAAGAGCGCTAAACGCCTGGTGGATCGGGAGAGCCCTGAGGTCTGGGATGTCCTCGAAGAGGTCACGCGCGAGCGGCCGGTGCTCCTGAACCGTGCGCCGACCCTGCACCGTCTGGGCATCCAGGCCTTCGACGTGGTGTTGATTGAAGGCAGCGCGATCCAGATTCATCCGTTGGTGTGTGCGGCATTCAACGCCGACTTCGACGGTGATCAGATGGCCGTGCACGTGCCGCTCTCGGATGAGGCCGTGCGCGAAGCCAAAGAGTTGATGATGAGCGCCTCTAACCTGCTCAAACCCTCCTCCGGCGAGCCGATCGTGGGGCCCTCGAAGGACATGGTGCTGGGGTGCTACTATCTGACAGTGGTGGATGAGCAGGCGAAGGGCGCCGGCAAGGCCTTCGGGAACGCGGATGAGGTTCGCCTGGCCTATGATTTGGGTGTCGTGGGCCTGCGTGCCCCGATCAAGATCCGCTTTGTCGATTGGGCGGATGAGGTGCCGCTGGAGAAGTTGGCGCTGGAACCTGATGTGACCGCCGCGCTGTCCGCGCACGGCATTCAGACCGCCGGCGACGTGGTGCGCGCATCCCTCAAGAACCGAAAACCGCTCAGCCAGGAGCTCGGTCTCAGCCCGCACACTTGGGGCCTGATCCGCGAGGGGTTGATCGCCCAACAGGTTCAGCCGGACAAGATGCCGCAGACCGGTCTCATCGAGACCAGCGTCGGGCGGGTGATCTTCAATATGTCGCTGCCGCGCCCGTTGCAGTTCCAGAACGAAGTCATGGACAAGAAGCGTCTGAACGACTTTGTCGGCATCTGCTACGAGTTGATGGGGTCGCAGACCACCGCCGAAGTTGTGGATGAGATCAAGCGGCTCGGCTTCACCTTTGCCACCGTTTCCGGCATGACCATTGCCGTCAGCGATATCACTGTGCCGGCTGTCAAGCAGGCGGTATTGGAGGAAACGACCGCGCGGGTTGAGGAGACGGAACGTCAGTTCCGCCGTGGCCTGATCACCGAGGAAGAACAGTACAACAAGGTCGTTGAGCTCTGGTCGCGCGCCACCGATGAGATCACGCAAGCGGTGAAGAACCTGCTAGATCCCAAGTCGGGGCTCGGCGCGATGGCCACCTCTGGCGCAACCAAGGGCGGCATCCAGCCGATCCGCCAGTTGGCCGGCATGCGCGGCCTGATGGCCGATCCTTCGGGCCGCATTATCGCCCTGCCGATCCGGTCGAACTTCCGCGAAGGCCTGACAGCGCTGGAGTACTTCCTCAGCACGCACGGTGCACGCAAGGGTCTGGCTGACACCGCGCTGCGCACGGCGGACGCGGGGTATCTCACCCGGCGTTTGGTCGACGTGGCGCAGGACGTCATCATCACGAGCGATGACTGCGGGACGCAGGCTGGCGTCTGGTTCACTAAGGCCGGAGCGGTGGCGGCGGGGCAGAAGCTGAGGGAACGCATCGTCGGCCGCATCACTGGGGCGCCGGTGCTCGATCCGAAGACGGGCGAGATCCTGGTTGATCGGGACCAGCTCATCGATGAATTGGTGCTAGGGGCGCTGGATCGGGCCGAAGTTGATAAAGTGTTCGTCCGCTCGCCGCTCACTTGCGAGAACGAATTCGGCCTGTGCAAGCTGTGCTATGGCAGCGACCTGGGCCGCGGTGGCATGGCACGGATGGGCGAGGCAGTTGGCATCATCGCCGCACAATCCATCGGCGAGCCTGGCACGCAGCTCACCCTGCGCACGTTCCACACCGGCGGTGTGGCAGGCGCCGAGGATATCACCCAGGGTCTGCCGCGCGTCGAGGAATTGTTCGAGGCCCGCACCCCCAAGGGCGAGGCAGTGATCAGCGAAATCGGCGGCATCGTGGACGTCTACTGGGAAGGCGATATCAAGAAGCTGAAGGTCACCAACTCCCGCCTGCGCCGCAAGACGCACATGGTGCCGGCCAGCTACCAGATGTTGGTGCAGAGCGATGATCGCGTCCAAGCCAACACCATCATTGCCCGTGCGCTGGCGGCTGACGCTGAGCCGCGCGAGTTGCTGGCCATGATTGACGGCAACATCTACATCGAGCCCGAACCGGATGGCGGCTACAAGGCGGTTATCCGGCGCGAGGATGTGGAGGAGTGGGAAACGGATGTCCCCGCTTCCGCCCGCCTGCGCGCAGATAAGGGCGACCGGGTGGATGTCGGCGCGCAGCTCACCGAAGGGTCCAAGAACCCGCGGGAGGTTCTGCGTATCCAGGGGCGCGAAGCCGCGCAGATGTACCTGCTGGACGAGGTGCAGAAGGTCTACCGGTCGCAGGGTGTGGGCATCCACGACAAGCACATCGAGGTGATCATCCGGCAGTTGGTGCGCCGGGTGCGCGTCCTGCGCAGCGGTGATACCGATATGCTTATCGGCGAACTGATCGATCGGTTTGAATTCGAGCACACCAATGAGGCGGTCGTGGCCCAGGGCAACGAGCCAGCGCGTGGTGAACCCGTGCTGTTGGGCGTGACGAAGGCCTCGTTGAACACGGACAGCTTCCTGGCCGCCGCGTCGTTCCAGGAGACGACCCGGGTGTTGACCGATGCGGCCGTGCGGGGTGCGAAAGACAGCCTGCGCGGTCTGAAAGAAAACGTGATCATCGGCAAGCTGATCCCGGTGGGGACAGGCTTTGAAACCCGACGCCGGGCTTTGGACGCGGCCCGAGCGGCGCGCGAAGCTGTGGTAGAGGATGAGGAAGAAGTGCTCGGCGACGCTCTCGCGTTGATGGGTGGCCTGGAAGTCTTGGACGTCCCGGACACTGAGGCAGATGCCGAAGCAGCTTGATTCGTAGCAGGCAGGCCCGTGCCCCCGTTTGGCGCTTCGCGAACCGAGTGCCAGGCAGGAGGCAGGCCTGTGCGATACCTGCCCCAGACGGGTTGGGGCTAGGTAATTTGACCAAGGTCTCCTCATATGGTAGACTAATAGGTCGTTGGTCTATTCACATAAATACTGTCTGCCGGGCGGTTTGCCCGGCTATTCTCAGGGTTCGCAAGGCACGAGCATAACTGGAGGACATCTTGCCGACCATCAATCAGCTTGTACGCAAAGGCCGGAAATCGATCGCCAAGAAGGAAAAGGCGCCCGCACTGCAGTTCACGCAGAATGTGATCCGAGGCCGCTCCCGTCGCATGGATAAGGGTAATCCCTTCAAGCGCGGCGTTTGCACCCAGGTTCGCACCATGACGCCGAAGAAACCGAACTCCGCGCTGCGCAAGATCGCCCGTGTGCGCCTGACCAATGGTCTTGAGGTCACGGCCTATATCCCGGGTGAAGGGCACAGCTTACAGGAGCACTCGGTCGTGCTGGTACGCGGCGGCCGCGTGAAGGATCTGCCCGGCGTGCGCTACCATATCGTGCGCGGCGCATTGGACGCAACCGGTGTTGACAACCGGCGGCGTGGACGGTCGAAGTATGGCGCCAAGACACCCAAGGCTGTGAAGACACCGGTTAAGGGCGCTAAGAAGTAAATTCAATCCGGAGTTAGTCATGTCTCGACGTAATCGTCCTGAGCAACGTATAGTTCTGCCCGATGCCCGTTACGGCAACGAGCTGGTGCAGCATCTGATCAATAAGATTATGCTGAGCGGTAAGAAGTCCACTGCGGAGCGGATCGTCTACGGCGCCATGGAGGTGCTGGAAGCCCGGTCCAAGAAGCCCGCGATGGAAGCGCTGGAGCAATCTATCCGCAATGCCACACCCCTCATCGAGGTGCGCCCGCGCCGTGTGGGTGGTGCGACTTACCAGGTGCCTATGGAGATCCGCGAGGATCGACGTCTGGCCCTGGCCCTGCGGTGGTTGATCCAGAGCGCGCGCAAGCGGCCCGGCAAGAGCATGGTCGACAAGCTGTCCGGCGAGTTGCTGGATGCGCTCAACAACCAGGGCAACACGGTCAAGAAGCGCGAGGACACGCACAAGATGGCTGAAGCCAATCGTGCGTTCGCGCATTACCGCTGGTAGTCCGATCGAGATATCTTTGGGGTTTGTGCGGGTCGCTCATATCACTGAGCGGCTGTGCGAGCCGTGAATTTTGGACCCGGCATCCATTTTCATACCCGCTAGGGTGGATGCCGGGTTTCTGTCGCTTCGTTTCTTTCAGCGGATTTGTTTTGTCGGGTCCAGAAGCGCGAGCGGGCAAGAACGGTGGTCTCTATGGCAACTAAACCAGATTCTTCTTCGGATGAAGATCGTCTTTGGCGATTGCGCAACATCGGCATTATCGCCCACATTGACGCGGGCAAAACCACCACAACCGAGCGCATCTTGTACTACACCGGCAAGACGTATCGCATGGGCAACGTGGACGAAGGCACCACGGTGACAGATTGGATGGTGCAGGAGCGCGAGCGCGGCATCACCATCCAGTCGGCAGCCATCACCAGCGAATGGCGTGGCTATCGCATCAACCTGATCGACACCCCCGGACACATCGACTTCACCGCAGAGGTGCAGCGGAGTTTGCGTGTGTTGGACGGCGGGGTGGTTGTCTTTGATGCAGTTGCCGGCGTTGAACCGCAGTCTGAGACGGTGTGGCGGCAAGCAAACCGTTACGGCGTCCCGCGCATCTGCTTCGTAAACAAGATGGATCGTGTCGGGGCCGATTTCTGGCGGACGATTGCGATGATCCAGGATCGGCTGGGTGCTGCCCCCCTGCCGGTGCAGTTGCCCATCGGCTCTGAAGATCTTTTTCAGGGCATGATCGATCTGATGACGGGCAAGGCGTGGATCTTCCCAGATGCCCTCGGCGCAAATCCCCAGGAAATCCCCATCCCTCCTGAATTGGTCGAGAAAGCTGATCAACTGCGCGATGCGATGGTGGAAAAAATCGCGGAGACGGATGACGATCTCACCGGCAAGTACCTGGATGGGGAGCCGATTTCTGAGGCGGAGCTGCGTGCGGCCTTGCGTGCGGCCACTATCTCTGGCCAGTTGGTGCCGGTTTTGTGTGGCACCTCGCTGCGCACCAAAGGTGTGCAGTTGTTGCTGGATGCGGTGATCGATTATCTGCCTTCGCCCCTGGATGTCCCCGCGGTGCGGGGGATGAATCCGGTGACGCAGGAAGAGGAAGAGCGCCCGCCTGATGTGGATGCGCCCACCGCGGCTCTGGTATTCAAGATTCAGACCGACCCGTACATGGGGCGCATGGCTTATCTGCGTGTCTACTCCGGCATCGTGCAAGCGGGCCAGATGTTGCAGAACAGCAACAAGGATCGCAAGGAGCGCATCGGCCGGTTGGTGCAGGTGTATGCCGAAAAGCGCCAGGACATCACAAAGCTGCGCGCGGGCGATATCGGCGCGATCGTCGGCGTCAAGCAGAGCTTCACCGGTGAAACTCTCTGCGATCCCAACGCCTCAATCGTGCTGGAAGCCATCGATTTCCCGGAACCGGTCATTTCCATTGCCATCGAGCCCAAGACCAAGGCTGACCAGGATAAGTTGGCGAACGCGTTGCAGCGTCTGGCGGAGGAAGATCCTACTTTCCGGGTGCGGGTGGATGATCAAACCGGACAAACTCTGATCAGCGGCATGGGCGAGTTGCATCTCGAAGTGCTGGTCGACCGCATGCAGCGCGAGTTCGGCGTTCAGGCGCATGTGGGCCGGCACCAGGTCTCGTATCGCGAAACGATCACGCGTAAGTCGCATGTCGAAACGCGTTTTGTTCGCCAGACCGGCGGCCGCGGCCAGTATGCGCATGTCATCCTGGACTTCGAGCCGTTGGAGCGGGGCAAGGGCTTCGAGTTTGTGGATAAGGTGACCGGTGGGGCGATTCCCCGGGAGTACATCGGGCCTGTCGCTCAGGGGATTCGCGAGTCGATAGAAAATGGTGTGTTGGGCGGTTATCCGTTGGTTGACATCAAGGCCACCTTGGTTGGCGGGTCTTTTCACGAAGTCGATAGCTCTGAGATGGCGTTCAAGATTGCAGGCTCGATGGCGTTGCGCGAGGGCGTTGAAAAGGCCACGCCTGTGCTCTTGGAACCGGTGATGCGGATTGAGGTCGTGGTCCCAGAACAGTCGACCGGCGACGTGATCGGTGATGTAGTGGCGCGGCGCGGGCAGGTTGCGGGGTTGGAGATGCATTCGTTTGGCATGCAGGCTGTCAAGGGTACCGTTCCACTGGCCGAAATGTTCGGTTACGCGACGGCGTTGCGGTCCGCAACACAAGGACGCGGCACGTTTACCATGGAGTTTGACCACTATGATGCGATTCCAGCTGAACGAGCTCGCTCAGTTCTGGGCATGGGATCGACGGGATGACTCGCATCTTCCCAGCAGTCGTTTCTCAGCGAGCGTGATGCCTGAATTTGCAAAATAAGCCGTTTGCGATACAATAACAGGGTTGCCGTCGAATTATAGGTTGTACATGTAAGTGCAGCCCTTTCGAACTGGCATCAGGTGCCTTGCGCGTGCGAGGCGCCGACGAAAAAGCGGTCCATCTATGCCTTTGATTGACATGATTGAAGGTACAGGATCTCTGTCTGCCTCGTCGGCGTCCATGGGCGATAAGCTCACCGGCACGACGGGGCAGTTTTTCATAGGTCTATAGGACCGTCGTTCACCCGTGTGAAGCGGGCTGGCTAATCTCAGAAGGAGCACGAAGACATCATGGCGAAGGCGGTATTTGAGCGCACCAAGCCCCACGTCAACGTTGGGACGATTGGTCACATTGATCATGGCAAGACAACCCTGACCGCAGCGATCACGAAAGTGCTGGGGATGCAAGGGTGGGCGAGTTTCCGGGCGTTTGATTCGATCGACAATGCGCCGGAAGAGAAGGCGCGCGGGATCACGATTGCG
>JAPKMS010000283.1 GCA_026645775.1 Anaerolineae bacterium | reverse complement strand
TTCGCCATGCCCCGGTCGACATTTCACATTCGCCATTTGACATCGAACACCGTACGCTGCTTCTCGATCCGCGTTCCGGCCAACGCGTACAGCATGAAGTTGTAAGTTGTAATATCCCTTAGAGGGGATATTACAACTTACAACTTTTCAGCGGTTGTAAAACTACCTGTAATTGACAACTTACAACTTGCGCCTTAGCCACTGCAAGAGGTTGGGGGGTGCGGCTCCTATATCAATAACCCCACGTCTCATGGCTGACCGGGAACCGATTCAAGCGGTCTCGGTAGAACTGCCAGTTCGGCATGAAGCGGTCCATGAGCGCGACGAAGCGGGCGTTGTGCGTCGGCTCCAGCAGGTGGGCCGCCTCGTGCACGATGATGTATTCGAGACATTCCCGCGGCTTCTTGGCTAATTCCGTGTTGAGGCGAATCGTGCGCGCGCCAGGATTGCAGCTCCCCCACCGGGTCTTCATCCGCTGCACGAAGAACCGCTCGATCTTCACGCCCATCAACGCCTCCCACTTGGCGATCAGCGGCGGCGCGGCTTGCTTGAGCTGCTGGCGATACCATTCCTCCAGGACAGCCTGCTTCTTCGCTTCGTCGGCGCCTGGCCGGGCGCGCAGGAGGATCTGGCTGTGCTGTAGCTCGACGGATGGCGCCTCGTCCGCTTCGACCACCTTCAGCAGGTAGCGGTTTCCCCAAACGGTGTGGCTCTCGCGGTCCAGATATTCGCGCGGGGCCTCGCGTTCCTGTTCTTGTAGCTTCCTTTGTTGTCGCTTGATCCAGTCCAGCTTGGAGATGGCGAATACGCGGATAGTGTCCAGACTCATCCGCGCGGGGGCCGAAATCCGCACCCTGCCGCTCGGCGGGTAGACGCTCAGGTGGATGTTCTTGATATCCTTGAGCACGACATCCACCGTGATGTCGCCGAGCTCGATCTGCATGACCATCAGTATTCCTTCTGCGCCTTGATGATGAGGAAGACGCGCTCCACCTCGGCGACGTTGCGTAATTCCCCATATAGCGCGGCCTTGATCACCTGTTCGCGCGGTTGGAAGCCGCGCCAATCGTCGGGGCGCACCCGCTTGACCGCTGCGTCGATCCGCAACGCCAACTCCTCGTTTTGGCTCAGGTTATTGTAGAGGGCTCGCTTTCCCGGCGTGTTGAGTTCGGTCGGCGTCTCATCGGCCTGCCCGGTCTCCACCTGCTTCGCCAGCTCGGCGATGCGTTTCAGATACTCCTCATACTCGATGGCCTTCGCCTTCCGGGCGGCGATGATCTCGTTCAGCAAGGCCGACATCTTCTCGTAGTAGGCCGGATCGGTGAGTTGCTCCTTGATGATCTTGCGGCGGACGTTGTTCTCGATGGTCTCGGCAACCCCGTCCTTGTTTCCCTTCAGCCCGCCAAGCTGCTCTGCAATCGCAGCGGCGATGCCGGTCTTGACGATCAGCTCCAGCAGCGACATGCCCTCGAACGGCGAAATCGTCCGTGGTTCATCGGCCTGGATGTAGGTATCGATCAGGTGCCGCATGTCGGCCTCGAAGGCTTTCAGGTCGAGGCTCTCGCCGCTGGCATTGCGGATGATCCCGCGCAGCTCAAGATGCCGGTCGAGCAGCCGCTTGATGCGGGCAATGTCCGCGGTGGTGTAGCCAGCCGCTTCCAGCTCGTCGGCGATGTTGGCGTACGCGCGCAGCAGCGAGGCGGTTGCCCTGTAGAACGCGACCCGTTGCGGCTCGTGTTCCTGCAGGTCGGTGGGAATCTCGATGTTGCCGCAGAAGTAATGGATGTGCTCCAGCTCGCCCGCTGGCGGTTCCACCGGCTCGCACAGCAGCGCAATGGTTTCCAGCGCACCGTCGAGCCGTTCCCGCCCTTTCTTGAGGCGGTCGTGCACCAGCACCTCCGGGTCGGCCCCGCCCGCGCTGTGGTCCAGCTCCGAGGTGTAAACGGCGAGGGCGTTCTCCACCTTCCGGAACAGGTCCTTGTAGTCTACGATGTAGCCGAAGTCCTTGTCTTCGCCGTCCAGCCGGTTGGTGCGGCAGATGGCTTGGAACAGCCCGTGATCCTGCATGAACTGATCGATATAGAGGTAAGTGCAGGGCGGCGCGTCGAAGCCGGTGAGCAGCTTATCCACCACCACGAGCAGCCTCATGGCCGCGGGCTGGTGGATGAACAGGTCTTTCGCCGTATCCTCGTAGGTCTCGGTCTTGCTCTTGCCCGGCTGAGCCACGACGTCCTTGAGCAGCTCGGTGTAGGTGTTGTAGATGAACAGCTTGTCGGTCTCGGAGTTGGCGCCGGTGTCTTCCAGCGTGATATCCCGCGCCTGCGGGTTGTATGAGGTCACCAGTCCGCACCTGCCTTTGAACGGAGTCTTCTGAAACA
>JAPKMS010000282.1 GCA_026645775.1 Anaerolineae bacterium | reverse complement strand
GCAGTAAAACCGCCAGGCACCACATTGTTCGGGTCCAGAAAGATGTCTACCGATAGCGCCATACAGACTGCCCCGACCCAGATCAGGGCAATATGAAATAGCACGCGGCCGGTCAGATTGCCCCAGCGCGTGCGGATCAGGATGCGCCGGTTAAAACGGCGTAGCAAGGAAGTCGATCGGACGGTCACTGTGGTCACTTTCTTTCGCAAGGATAAGGACACTTATACACCGGGCTGCGTGCGGGCGCAAAACAGAGGCGATCACGCCGTCAAAGCGCCGCAAACCAGGAGGGTTTGACCGGCGCACAACCTCAGGCCAGTTAGGCAGTTGTCGGAACCGATGTTATAATCGACACACGATTGCATTAAACTCATCCCTGCTGATGTTGGCGTGTACTCTGCCGTCCAACCGGCGCGGGCCCAGTTTACCCATTGTCTGTTATCGCAAAGGAGCTGCCTTATGGAGTTCACCGTACCCCAGGACCAATTAGACCGCATCATTTACGCCTACCACCACGACCCGTTTTCCGTGCTCGGCGCGCACATGGTCAAGCTCAAGGCCAAGCCCGCCGTGTCCATCCGCGCTTTTCTGCCGTTCGCAGAGCACGCCTGGATCGTGCCCCAAGACCCGGCGCTATCTGCGCCCGTCGAAATGATCCGCAGGCCCGACACCGACTTTTTTGAGGCGCAATTCCCCGGTGTGGATGCCATCTTCGAGTACGAAATCCGCACGGACGATAAGGATGGGCAAACACGCCAGGCCCCCGATCCCTACAGCTTCCTGCCCGTGCTGGGTGATCTCGACCTGCAACTGTTCAATGAGGGGAATCACTGGCGCACTTATGAAAAGCTCGGCGCCCACTTGATTGAGCTTGGCGGCTATGCGGGTACCGTCTTCTCGGTGTGGGCGCCCAATGCGATGCGCGTCAGCGTGATCGGCGACTTCAACGGCTGGGATGGCCGGCGCCATCAGATGCGCGAGCGCGGCGCTTCCGGCATTTGGGAACTGTTTATCCCGGGCCTGGGCGCAGGCACCATCTACAAATTCGAAGTTAAGACCAAATACGACACGGTCCTGCAAAAGACCGATCCCCAGGGATTCTTCTGCGAATTTCGCCCCAAGACGGCTTCCATCGTGTGGGACATCGAAAAATACGTCTGGGGGGACGCCGAATGGATGGCACAGCGCGCCAAGGCCGATCTGCTGCATGGACCGATGGCGATCTACGAGGCTCACCTGGGCTCCTGGATGCGCGTCCCAGGCGCCAACGGCTATCTAACCTATCGCGACCTCGCGCCGCGGCTTGCCGATTACCTCGAAAAAGAGGGCTACACCCACGTCGAGCTCCTGCCGATCACCGAACACCCGCTGGATGCCTCCTGGGGCTACCAGGTGACGGGGTATTTTGCACCGACCAGCCGCTTCGGGACGCCTGACGAGTTCCAGTATCTTGTGGATACCCTGCACCAACGCGGCATCGGCATCATCCTGGACTGGGTGCCGGCGCACTTCCCCAAGAACGACTATGGACTGGTGAACTTCGACGGCACGCCGCTCTACGAATATGGCGACGACCGCATCGGCGAGCACAAGGAGTGGGGCACCAAAGTCTTCAACTTTAACCGCAACGAGGTGCGTCAGTTCCTGCTTAACAGCGCGCTCTTCTGGCTGGATAAATACCACCTTGACGGCTTACGGGTAGATGCCGTGGCCTCGATGCTCTACCGGGATTACGCGCGCACCGAGTGGTTGCCCAACGAGTATGGCGGCCGCGAAAACCTGGAGGCGATCTCCTTCCTGCGCCGCATGAACGAGCTGGTCTACGCCGAGCACCCCGGCGCGGTGACCATCGCCGAGGAATCTACTGCCTTCCCCGCCGTCAGTCGGCCCACCTATCTGGGCGGATTGGGCTTCAGCTTCAAGTGGAACATGGGCTGGATGCACGACACGCTGGAATACATCCAGAAGGACCCGGTGCACCGCAAGTATCATCACCAGAAGCTCACCTTCGGCCTGATGTACGCCTTCAGTGAAAACTTTGTCCTGCCCATCTCACACGATGAGGTTGTGCATCTGAAGCGATCGATGGCGGCCAAAATGCCGGGCGATCTCTGGCAGCAAGCGGCCAACCTGCGGTTGTACTACGGGTTCATGTGGACCCATCCCGGCAAGAAGCTGCTCTTCATGGGCCAGGACTTCGGTCAGTGGAATGAGTGGAATGAGGACAAGAGCCTGGACTGGCATCTGGCCGAAACCGATCCGCACCAGAAGCTGTTGAAGTGGATGGCCGATCTGAACGCGCTCTACAAGGCTGAACCGGCCCTTTCCGAGTTGGACTACGACTGGACCGGCTTCGAGTGGATCGACGCCAACGACTGGGAAAACAGCATCATCTCGTACCTGCGCAAGGCAAAAGACCAGAAGGATCACCTGGTTGTGATCGCCAACTTCACGCCGGTCGTCCGCGAGGGCTATCGCGTGGGCGTGCCAGAGCTGTGCACCTACAAGGAAGTCCTGAACAGCGATTCTGCGCACTACTTTGGCAGCAACGTCGGCAATGGCCTCGGCCTGCCGGCGCAAAACCAGCGCTGGCAGAGCCAGCCCTATTCGATCCAGATCACCTTGCCGCCACTGGCGATCGTGATCCTCAAGCCGGAGCGCGATTTGACAGGGGCCGCATCCTGAGCGATAATTAGGTCGCTCTGATGAGCACTCCTTGCTATCCTACCGACCGAGGAGGTGATGCTAATGGACGAACGTAGTACCAAACATGGCGCCGTAGCATCACCTCGGTTAAACGGGTAGATGCTACGGCGCCGGGCAAGAGCCGGGACGGGTTTCATCCCCGTCCCGGCTCTTGTTTTTTGTCTCCCCGCGACCTTGCGATCTTACGAATAGACGTACTTGCTCCATACATCGCGGACGGCGGTCTCGGAGAGCAACAGGAAGGCGAGATAATGCGGCCGGCCGGCTCGCTTACGCAAAACCATCCCTGCCTCATCGGGTGTGCGATTTCCCTTCCGCATATTGCAAGTCCGGCAGGCGATCACAACATTTTCCCGAGTCGTCTGACCGCCCCGGCTGCGCGGCAAGATATGGTCCATCGTCAGCAGCGGCCGGCCGGGCGCCGCGCCGCAGTATTGGCAGGTGAAGTTATCGCGCAGCGCCACGCTCTTACGCGTGGGGGCCAGGAAGATCGGATGCGGGAGGCGGACGTAGTAAACGAGGCGGATCACCAAGGGGACAGGGAGCGAGGTATGAGACGCGTGCAGACGTTCCCCAGCAGCCTCGATGAGCTCGGCTTTTTCTTTCAGCAGCAAGATGATCGCCCGCTGCACCGAGACAATGCTGAGCGGCTCATACGTGGCATTCAGCACCAAAACACGATGCATCATCGCCCCGGCTCTTAAGAGAAAGAGCCCGGCCTTTTGCTAAAAGCCGGGCACTTCACGTTCAGGGGTGGCCAGTGGGGCTTGAACCCGCAACCTTCTGGGCCACAACCAGATGCTCTGCCTATTGAGCTATGGCCACCACGCAACCTAGATTGGAAAACGGTGACACTCCGGGTGGAGCGTTTCCCGGCCCCATTAGCTCGGGGGCAGGGATTCGAACCCCAATACGCAGCTCCAAAGGCTGCTGTCCTGCCGTTGAACGACCCCCGAATGCCCCATCGAACCCAAGGTGCCGAGGCCCAGACTTGAACTGGGGACACCGCAATTTTCAGTCGCGTGCTCTACCAACTGAGCTACCTCG
>JAPKMS010000281.1 GCA_026645775.1 Anaerolineae bacterium | reverse complement strand
CGCGTGCGCGTGGCCGAGGTGTTCCGTGACGGCTGTCGTGACATGGCTGCGTCGCTGCGCTGGCAGCTCGGCGGCCTCACGAAGGCGCTGGGCTATCTCACCGATGCGCCGAACTATCTGGAGCCGTGGTACGGCATCGGTGTGACCGCAGCCGCGTTCGGCGCCGAATACGAGTGGCCGGAAGGACAGGCGCCCGTGGCGCGGCCGCGTTACCGGACCGTGCAAGATGTGCCGCACCTGGTCGCCCGCCCGGCCGAGCAGGCCCAGATCATGCGCCACGTGCTGGCGATGATCGACTATTTCCTGGAGGAAACCCAGGGCCGCGTGCCGATGTCGTGGTCGGATCTGCAGAACCCGCTTAACGTCGCGACGGAGCTGGTGGACACCTCCGGTTTCTTCACGGGCTTCGTCGAAGCACCCGATGCGGTGGCCCGGATCCTGGCCGCGCTCACCGATGAGGTGATCCGCTTCACGCAGGAGCAGAGCCGGCGCATCGGTGAGCGCCTGGTGCGCCCAGGCCACGGCTTCGCCAGCGCGCGAACCGGCACAGGCATCGGGCTGAGCACCGACAATCTGGTGATGATCTCGCCGCGCGCCTACCGGCGGTTCTGCGTCGACAACGACGCTCGAATCGGCGCGGCCTTCGGCGGGACGGCCATCCACTCCTGCGGCGACTGGGCCCGCTGGCTCGAAGCGGTGAAGAGCAACCCCCACCTGACCGTGGTGGACGCCGCGTTTACCCCGCGCACCGACCCGAACACCAACGCCGCGGCCGCGTTTCGAGCCGCCTTCGCCGGCACGGGCGTCATCGTCCATGCGCGCATGGTGGGGGACCCGGACGAAGTGCTGGCGCGCACCCGAGCGCTTTGGGGGCCCGGGATGCGGCTGATCGTGGTGACCTACGAACAGGACCCGGCCGCGCAGCACCGGCTCTATCACGACATCCACGCGCTCTGCGCATGAGAACCGATATGAATAGCAAAGTTAGCGGCAGCTCTTGGCGCCTCGCCCTCACCAACGGCCGCGTCGTCCTCCCCGACCGCGTCGTCGCCGATCAGGCGCTGGTGGTCGAAGCCGGCCGTATCGCAGGGCTGGTCAGCCCCGGCGACCTGGGCGCGGATGTGGCCACATTCGACGTTGGCGGCCGGTGGATCACCCCCGGCCTGGTCGACATCCACACCCACGGCGCGCTGCGGCACACCTTCAACGAGCCGAGCCCTGTCGCCTGGACCGCCATCACGCGCGAGAACCTGCGGCGCGGCACCACTGCGCTGCTGGCGACCTTCGCACCCACCCCCGACCTGGCAGATGGGCTGGCCTTCTGCCGGCAGTGGATGGGAGCGGGTCACGGCGGCGCACGGGTGTTGGGCGCCTACCTGGAAAGCCCCTACATCAATGTCGCCCAAAAAGGCGCGCTGGACGCCGCGTGCGTGCGCGCAGCGGACGATGGTTCGGCCAGTGCGCTGCTCGACTACGCCGACATCTTGCGCGTCTTCATGCTGGCGCCGGAGCTGCCGGGTGCGTTGGCCCTGGTCGAGGCGCTGGCCGCGGCGGGCATCGTGCCCGCGGCCGGCCACACCATGGCGCACGACACTCACGTGCGCGCGGCGATGGCGGCCGGGCTGCGCCATGTGACGCACCTCTGGAGCGCCATGTCGCTGGTGGTGCGCGAAGGGCCTTGGCGCAAACCCGGCGTGCTGGAGGCCGCCCTGGCCTTCGACGGGCTGACCGCGGAGATCATCGCCGATAACCGCCACCTGCCGCCCACGCTGATGCGGCTGGCCTACAAATGCCTTGGCCCGGACCGCCTGTGCGCGGTTTCGGATGCGCTGGCCGGGGCCGGGTTGCCGGAAGGGAGCGCCTACACCATGGGCGGCATGACCTACGAAGTGAGCAATGGCGTGGGCATGATGCTCGACCGCTCCGCGTTCGCGGGCAGCGCGACGCTGCTGCCCCAAATGCTGCCGGTGCTGATCGATGTCGTGGGCATCCCACCTGTGGAGGCCGTGCGCATGGTTACGCTCACCCCGGCCCGCATCATCGGCGCGGCGGGCGAGTGCGGCTCCCTGGAGCCGGGCAAGCGCGCGGATCTGGTGATCTTCGACGATGCCTTCGCGACGCAGCGCGTGATGCTGGGTGGGGAGTGGGTGTAGCGGGTCAGCGAATAACAGATGGCAGATCACGGATCGACGGATCAAGCACGACGCAATACGCACCACATAAAAGGAGACCTATGACAACCCACCCCCTGTACACAACGCAAATCGACCAGCTCCCGGTGAGCGTCTATGCCAGCAACGACGCACTGGGCGCGGCGGCCGCGGCCGAGGCGGCCGCGATCATCCGGGCGGCGGTCGCGGCGCGCGGTGTCGCCAACATCATCGTTGCCACCGGCAACTCGCAGCTTACCTTTCTGACCGCGCTGCGTGCACTGCCCGGCGTGCCGTGGGAGGCGGTCAACGTCTTGCACATGGACGAGTACGTCAACCTGCCGCCCGGCCACCCGGCCAGCTTTCCGGCCTTCCTGCGCCGGCACTTGCTGGATTATGTCCAGGTTAAGGCATTCTATCCGGTGCCGGGTGACGCGGCCGATGTTTCGACGGCGTGCCGCGAGTACGAGGCACTGCTGCGCGCCCACCCGGCCGACCTGTGCGCGCTGGGCATCGGCGAGAACGGCCACCTGGCATTCAACGATCCGCCGTTTGCACTTTTCCGGGATCCCGTTTGGGTGAAGGTGATCCAACTGGACGAACGCTCCCGGCGGCAACAGGTGGGCGAGGGCCACTTCGGCAGCCTGGCGGAAGTGCCGACCCACGCGATCACCCTGACGATCCCGGCGCTGCTCGCCGCGCGCCGCGTGCTGGCCATCGTGCCCGAGGCGCGCAAGGCGGAAGCCGTCGCCAAGTCGCTGCTGGGCCCCATCACCGAGGATTGTCCGGGTTCTATCTTGCGCGACACGCCTCATGCCCGGCTCTTCCTCGATACCGAGTCGGCGGCCGGTTTGCAGGGAGTGGCCTGATCATCTGCAGCCGCATCACGGAGGATCGCCTCGATGAACGGGAGAGAACGCATCCTGGCCGCGCTGGGCCACCGGGAGCCTGATCGCGTGCCGTTTGACCTGGGCAGCACGCAAGTGACAGGGATTCACACCGTAGCGTATCGTGCGCTGCGCGACCGGCTGGGGTTGCCGCCGGTCACGCCGACGATCTGCGACGACATCCAAGGGCTGGCGCTGCCGGACGATGACCTGCTGGACCGCCTCGGGGTCGACGTACGCGGCCTCTTCCCGCTCAACAGCCACAACGATGCCGTCGGTGGGCGCATTCGCCGTGAGCTCAAGGACGCTGGCGAGGAAGTCGAGGCTTTCGTCGATGAGTGGGGCATCACGCAACACCGCCCCTACCCCGATGGCCTCTACTTCACCGCGGTCCGCCACCCGCTGGCCGGCGCGATCACCGTGGCTGACGTCGCCGGATATCGCTGGCCGAACACCGGCGATCCGCGGCGCATCGTCGGGCTCCACGATCTGGCTGTCACCTACCGCGCCCAGGGCCGCGCGGTGATGGTGAAAGGCGTGCTGGCGGGCATCTTTGAGATGGCGCAGCGTATGCGCGGCATGGCGCCGCTGATGATGGACATGGCTTCCGATGCGGCGCTGGCCGGTGCGCTGCTCGACAAGATGGTGGAACTGAAACTGGCCTTCTGGGAAATGGCCCTGCCCCAGTTACGAGACGTGGTTGACGTCATCTCGGAAGCGGATGATTACGGCACCCAGGTCTCCCAGCTCATCTCGCCGCGCATGTTCCGCCGGCTCATCAAGCCCCGTCTCGCCCTGCTGTTTGGGCGCATCCATGCGCTGGCGCCTGACGCAAAGCTCTTCTTCCATTCCTGCGGCAACGTCCGTCCGCTCCTGCCCGATTTCATCGAGCTGGGGGTGGACATCCTGAACCCGGTCCACGTCCGCGCGACCGGCATGAACCCGGGCGAGCTCAAACGGGACTTCGGCCGGGACATCGTCTTCTGGGGCGGCGGTGTCGATACCCAGGATGTGCTGCCCCACGGCACACCGGCTGAAGTGCGCGACGACGTGCGCCGCAACATCGATGCCTTGGCCCCCGGCGGCGGCTTCATCTTCAACACCGTCCACAACATCCAGGCCGACGTCCCGCCGGAGAACGTGGTGGCAATGTGGCAGGCGCTGCGGGAGTGCGGAGGTGATTCATGAAATCAGTCGGCGCCTTCTTGCCCTTCGAGGTCGTCTTCAACCCCCGCTGGTGGCATCATACGGCGGGCATTAGCTTTGAGCGGCCGTTCTACTTCGACCCGGCCACGCGGGTCGCCAATGACGTGACCATGCGGCGGGTGCTGCACCAGCGTTTCGGCGACATCGGCCTGGGCGAGGCAAACCCTGAGCCGCGGCCGGTGGCCGGCTCGCTGCACGTGGCGGGCGGGTTCGTCATCCCGGCGCTGCTGGGTGCAGAGATTCGTTTTGAGCCGGACGCGGCCCCGCAGCCGCTGCCGGCCCCGCTCTCTGCCGAGCAGATCGACCGGTTGGAGGCGCCCGATTGGCGCACCACCTGGCCCATGTCTGAGCTCGTCGCCGGGTGGGACGCGCAGGAGGCAGAAGCAGGGTATCTCGTCGGCGACCTCAACACCGACGGCGTGCTGAACGCCGCGTACCACTTCTACGGCCAGGAGCTTTTTGTCGACTTCCATGAGGCCCCCGGTCGCGTCCGTCGGGTGCTGGAAGTGATCGCGGATCTGATCGTCGACGTCGCCTCTTACGTGCGCTGGCGCACCGGCAGTTGTTCCGTCGCCGTCAACCGCATGGCCGAGCGTGTGGACCCCAATCTCTTCATCCACGCCAACTGCTCGGTGCAGATGATCTCCCCGCGCAGCTATCGTGCACTGCATCTGCCGATCGAGCAGCGGATGGCATCGCGCATCCAGCCCTTCGGCATCCATCACTGCGGCGACAACATGCACCGGGTGGCCGCCGCCTACGCCGAGCTGGGCATCGCCTTCGCGGATGTCGGCTGGGGGTCAGACGTGGCCGCCTGTCGCCGGGCGTTGCCCGATGCATTCCTCAACCTGCGCCTGAGCCCGATCCGCATGCTGCAATGTACGCCTGCCGAGATGGCCGCGGATGCGGAGAAGCTGCTGCAAGCGGCGGGAGCGCTGGACCAGATCGGCCTCTGCTGCATCAACATGGACTACGGCACGCCCGATGACAACCTCTTCGCCGTGTACGAAGTGGTGGAACGCTATCGGCGGCAGGGATGCACTCCCTCAACATAAGTCAGATTGCGTGGCAGTGCAGGGCGTGGTATACTCTGCGACCAGTCAGCCAAAATTGGCGGCGGGGGCCGTGGAGACGCCACTTGATTGAGCCATGCGTATTCTGACCGTCAGCGACAAAGTCGAGCCGGTGCTGTATGGGCCTTATATCCGCGAGCGGGTGGGGGCCATCGACTTGATCCTGGCATGCGGCGATTTGCCCGATTACTATTTGGAGTACATCGTCGGGCTTCTGGATGCGCCGCTCTATTTCGTCCACGGCAACCACGACCAGGTGCATGCAGCGCCGGCCGCCGATCCGCTGGGTGTGCTGCGTAATGCGTCGTCGTTGAGCTGGGCGGTTGACCTGCACGGACGCAAGGCGAATCATGAGGGTCTGCTGCTGGCCGGGTTCGAGGGCTGCCGGCGATACAACCCGAACGTGCCCTACCAGTACACTGAGGCGGAGGTCAGCCGGCAGGCGGCGATGCTGGGTGCGCGGTTGTTGGTGAACAAGGCCCGGTACGGCCGGTACCTGGACATCTTGATCACCCATGCCCCGCCGCGCGGCATCCACGACGACACGGATTTGCCGCACCAGGGCTTTGCGAGTTATCTGAAGTTCCTGCGCCGGTTCCGGCCGGTCCTGATGATCCACGGCCACCAGCACATCTACAACCGCAGCCTGACGACCGAGACTGTGTACGAAGGGACGCGCATCATCAACACTTACGGCTACCGGGTGTTGGAGCTGGCCCGCCGGAGCGATGAATCGGGCTGGGAATTGGTGAGCAGCAGCCGGTAGCCCGGAGCGTTGCGCCGGGGACCTTTTCGAGTGAGCATGGACAAGACGATCGCAGTTTTTGGCAGCTCCCGACGCGAGGCGAATAGCGTGTTTTACCGTGAGGCCTACGAGCTGGGCGGCGTCTTGGCGCGGGCCGGCTATGCCGTGCTGACCGGGGGGTATGAGGGCAGCATGGAGGCGGCGAGCCGCGGCGCACGGGAGGCCGGCGGCCGCGTGATCGGCGTCACCTGCGCGATCTTCGACCCGAGGCCGGCCAACGCATGGCTGACCGAGGAGGTCAAGGCCGCCACGCTGATCGACCGCCTGACCGTGATGATCGCGCGCGCCGACGGTTTCGTGGCCGTGCGCGGCGGCATCGGCACCCTCGCCGAGGTCACGCTGGCGTGGAGCCTGCTGCAGACTCGCTCACTGGGCGGCAAGCCGCTGGTGCTGCTGGGCGCCGACTGGCAGCCGATCCTGGACGCTTTGCTGGCCTACACCGACCTGGGCCGGTCGATCGCGTCGCTGGCGCGCATCGTCGCGACCCCGGCCGACGTCCCCGCCGCGCTGGTCGCACCCCCAACACCTCTTGGCCCTCCGCCCGCAGGATGAGCTGATCCCGGGCCGGAGGGCGAGATCAACGACCGTCACGTTTTCCCGATGCATATTACGCCTCGGTTCGAGGCTTTGACCGACAGGAGCATCTATCATGGCAGAAAAAGGCGTTACCCCGCGCGGGGAAGATTATTCGAAATGGTATACCGACGTCGTACAGAAGACTGAGCTGGCCGACTATTCGCCGGTCAAGGGCTGCATGGTCATCCGGCCCTACGGCTACTCGCTGTGGGAAAACATCCAGGCCGCACTGGACCGGCGCTTCAAGGAGACCGGCCACGTCAACGCGTACTTCCCGCTGCTCATCCCGATGAGCTTCCTGAAGCGGGAAGCCGAGCACGTGGAGGGCTTTGCGCCGGAGCTGGCCGTTGTGACGCACGGCGGCGGCAAGGAGCTGGACGAGCCGCTGGTCGTCCGGCCCACCTCCGAGACGATCATCGGGCACATGTACAGCGAGTGGGTGAAGTCCTACCGCGACCTGCCGATCCTGATCAACCAATGGGGCAACGTGGTCCGCTGGGAGATGCGCACGCGGCTCTTCCTGCGCACCACCGAGTTCCTGTGGCAGGAAGGACACACCGCGCACGCCACCCGCGAAGAGGCCGAGGAAGAGACGCAGCGGATGCTGGGCGTCTACGCCGACTTCGCGATCAACGAAGCCGCGATCCCGGTGGTGCAGGGCCGCAAGAGCGACCGCGAGAAGTTCGCCGGCGCGGTCGCCAGCTACACCATCGAGGCGATGATGGGCAACGGCTGGGCGCTCCAGTCCGGGACCAGCCACTTCCTGGGCCAGAACTTCGCCCGGGTGTTCGATATCAAGTTCCTGAACCAGAAAAACGAGTTCGCCTACGCCTGGACCACGAGCTGGGGGCTGAGCACGCGCATGGTGGGCGCGATCATCATGGCCCACGGCGACGACCAGGGGCTGATGCTGCCGCCGCGGCTCGCGCCGACGCAGGTCGTCGTCGTGCCGATCTGGCGCAAGGACGCGGAGCGGGGCGTGGTGCTGGCCCTGGCCGAGCAGGTGACGGCGACGCTGGGGGCCGCGGGCGTGCGGGTCAAGCTCGACAGCCGCGACGAGTTCAACGCCGGCTACAAGTTCAACGACTGGGAGATGCGCGGGGTGCCGCTGCGCATCGAGATCGGCCCGCGCGACGTGGAGCAGAACGCGGTCGTCTTCGCCCGCCGCGACATCCTTGGCAAGGAGGGCAAGACGTTCGGCGTGCCGGTGGCCGGGATCGCCGATGCGGTGCGAGACATGCTGGTGACGATCCAGGCCGGGATGCTGGCCCGCGCCACCGAGTTCCGCGACGCCAACACCCACACGGTCGCAAGCTACGACGAGTTCCGGCAAGTGTTGGAAGGGCCGGGCGGCTTCATCCGCGTCCACTGGGCCGGCACCAGTGAGGACGAGGATCGGATCAAAGAGGAGACCAAGGCCACCGTCCGCTGCTACCCGTTCGAGCGGCCGGAAGGCGAGGGAGTCTGCTTCTACACCGGCCAGCGGACCGACCGGATCGCGATCTTCGCCCGCGCGTACTGAGCTAAAGATGCCCCGGCGCGGGCACGAACGCTACCCCAAAGCCGCCCCGGCTGGCATGATGCCAGCCGGGGCGGTTGTTTTGGTGTGCTGGTTACAATAAGGATCATTCCATCTGGCCCCATAGAAATACAACCCCGTCCCGCCATCCCAGGCCTGGCCGGTGAACCGATACTTCGTCACCTGGCTGCCGGCATTGTAGCGCGCGTCGCCCCAGGGATAGTCCCGCACGCGGGAGGCTTCGCACTAGCGCAGTTCCGTCAGGCGCGCGCCGGCTTGATTCGTCGTGAGCGCCGTACTGCCGAGATGGTCGCCCAGCAGGTAGTTGACTTGGGCGCTGCCGTTGTGCCGCACGGCCACCCGCTGGCTGCCGGCATAGTAGTACTTGCTCTCGCGGGTGATCTTGATGTCGTCGAACAGCACGTTCGCGGCATCGGTGCGTAAGGCGACGAAGCTGCCGTTCTGCAGGGGCGTGGTGTCGGTCCAACTGCCCAGGGTCGCGCCGTCCCGCTTCACGCTGAAGCTGCCGGTCAGCGGATCGTAGCTGACCTGGTAGGTGTGACTCTGGCCGGCCGCGTTGGCCGCGGCCCAACTGGCGCGCTGGGATGCGACGTCGCCGGCGCTCTCGTACAGCTTGACCGTCGTCGCATCCTGCCAGATGCGGTAGCTGTTGCCGCGCTCCGCGCCCGTGCTGGCGGACGCAAAGAGGTAGAAGCCAGCGTTCGTCCCGCTGGTGTAGGTCGCCTTCCATTCATAGTTGAACGCCGAACCCTGCGCCCAGGCGCGGTACGCGTTGGTGTTGCTGGTCGTGGCGCTCTGGCGGTAGCCGCCGCCGGTGACCGCCCAGGTCCCGGTCGCCGCGGTCCACTTCTGCGCCACGCCATCGCTGCAGTCTTCCAGGTAGTACTGCCGCTCG
>JAPKMS010000280.1 GCA_026645775.1 Anaerolineae bacterium | reverse complement strand
TAAAAATGGGCGCAGGGGACACCCGGTTCATGAACCGGGTGTCCCCTGCGCCCATTTTTATGGACTTGCCTCTGAACATCGCCTTCGCCTGGCGGCTGAGCGCCACACGCAAAGGCTATGCCGGGGTGCGGCTGGAGAAGGTCAAGTGAGGCGGCTTGCGAACGGCTAAGCCGTTGGCGGTGAGCTGATGAGCTTTTGTCGCACGAACGTGAGCACCTGACGGATGGCGTGTTCCGGGTTGGAATCGAGATAGCTCTCGATCACGTTGCCCTCGCTGCCATCGTGAAAGTGCCGGGGGAAGGTCGCCACGTGTCGCCACCGGTCGTGCGGGGCATTGTCGTGGCGGTAGAGGTCGCCAGCAGCAATCAGCCGGCGCTCCCAATGGTAAGAATACCGACCGCTGCTGGATAGGAACACGTCGAGGAGGGACTGATCCACCAGATCGAGGCGCAACTTGAGCGGGTCGCCGGTCGGCAAGCAAAGCACCTGGGCGCTGACGACGAAATCGGCGAATTCGGTGGCCGCGATCTTACGCAGCGCGTTGTAAGTCGCCAAGCTGGACATCCAACTCCTCCAGGCGCTCGGTCAGGTTTTCGGCGACGATCAGGTCTTCCCAGGCCGGATGTTCGACCACGCTACCGTTGGCGATCTTGGCCTCCAGATCGGCCAGCGAGTCGGCGCCGTAGCGGCCCAGGATCTCCAGCTTGAGCTGCATCGCCTGTCGTTTCTTGTCGTGCAGGTAGCTCACCAATGCCTGGCGGAACAATACGTTTTCAGGAAGGCCCTGCGATGTCGCAATTTGCGTGATTGTTAGCATGGTACAGCATCACCCTTCGTGGTCTACAGGTTACATCCACCGCCGTCATCGGTCATTTCGATTTGGATTGTAGCATCAACCATTCACTTTCGCAAGGGGAGAATCAACTATGAAGCACCGAGAAATCAACTTCAGACTCCGGATCCCGCAGCCGGAGACCCGTTTCCGCAACCTGACCGGCTGGCTGCCCTCCCGCGGCAACGTGATCTTCACGCTAATCATCGCCGGCCTGTTGGTGCTGGCCCAATCCGCTGGCGCCCTGCCGCTGGGGCGAACCCAAACCGTACCCGACGCGGCCTCGACCGGCACGATCGCCTACCAGGGCCGGCTGGCCGATGCGGCCGGCGCGTCCATCAACAACAAGGTCGGCATGACTTTTCGCCTGTACGAGGCGGCTGAGGCAGGGACGCCGCTCTGGACAGAGCCGTGGATTGGCACCAACGAGGTAAACGTGAGCGATGGCCTCTTCAACGTGATGTTGGGGAGGCCTGACCCCACCCCAACAGACCACCATCGCCGGCCATAGCCAGCTCTATCTCGGCATCTCCGTGGGGAATGACGACGAGATGCGGCCGCGGGTACAGTTGGGCAGCGTGCCGTTCGCGGTGCAAGCGCTGACGGTGCCGGATGGCAGTGTGACACCTAGCAAACTGGATCGAGGCTATCTGCCTATTTCCGGCGGACAACTCACAGGGGACTTGCGGGTTATGGCGTCGAAGGTCCGAAACGTTTGCCACTGGCCGATCTGCCAGAGATGGGTGAGCGGCCCGCTGTCGGATACGACGCGCGTCACAGCCCCAGCCCGCGCGTCACATCTTGGGCCAGGGCTTGCTTGGCATATTCGATCTCGGCGACGCGTTGGGAACCGAGGGCGGCCAGGGCTTCGGACCGCGTTAGCACGTCATCAATAAAGGCTTGTTCGGCGGTCTGCCGGTAGAGCAGGCTCAGACCCAGGCGCATGGCCTGGCTCAGCAGCGCCAATTCATCCTGGCCTGTCCGCTGCATCAAAAAGTCCAGCTCGCGCGCGATGGGACGTGGCGAGTCAAATACGGATTGATCCGTCACGGCTTGCATAACACCACCTCGCGCAATCATCTGATCTGTTCTTGCCTGCAGGTGAATCGGAACCAGCCGCAGGCTCAACACAGACAAGAATGTAGCACATTTGCGTCTCGGAGACAAGCGCGTGCGATGCCAGACCAATTCGGCCGCGCCCACGACATCGGGCTTGCACTCGGCGTCCTGCCGCCCGGCCCGTGCAACGCCATCATCGGCGCGGCGGGCGTGTGCATCGGCCAAGTCATGCCGATCGAGAGATCGGCAAGGCCGGTGGCAGCGCGTGCTCGGCACAGCGTTCCCCTTCCTGGACGCAGCCTTGCGACCCTCCAGGCGATCATGCGGCTGAGCAGCCGCGGCGCTACCAGGCGACGGCGCTCCTCCTGCCCACTCAGGCCTAGAGCTGCCAGGGATAGATCATCCCACTCCGCTGCGCGCCAGGGAGAGGCATCTGCTCCTCGGCCGGACGCCCGTACAAGCCCACGAGCCGGTAATCCTCAGCCTCGCCCGCCGTCTCCGGATCCGGGCGCAGCGTCGCCGGCATCCCGCGCGGGAAGGTGAGCTTGGCCTCGATCAGCAGGGTGGACACGGGCTGCCGCACGACGAAGTCGATCTCGCGCCGGTCGGCCGTCCGCCAGTAGCCTACCTGCTGGCTGCCGTAGCGCTTGAGCAGCTCGGCGTAGATGCTTGTCTCAAAGACCGGCCCGACCACCTCGCGCTGCAAGCGTTTCAGCCAGAGCATCTGCATCAGCCCGGTGTCGCACAGGTAGACCTTCGGCATCTTGGAGATCTCGGCGCGCAGGTTGCGGCTGAAGGGTCGCACCAGCCGGATGATGTAGGTCTGCTCCAGCAGGAAGAGGTAGCGCTCAACCGACGGCCGCGCCAGGGCGCACGTGTTGCTCAACTCGGCGATGTTCAGCAAGTTGCCGCTTTGGCTGGCCAGCGCCTCCAGCAGGCGGTTGAATTTCGTGATGTCGCGGATCTCCGCCAGATCACGGATGTCTTTGCGCACATAGGTGTCAATGATCTGCTGGAGGTAGCGCTCCTTCATGTCAACTTCCGGCGTCAGGACGATCTTGGGGTAGCCGCCGTACAGGGCGTACTCGACGTAAAGGGCCTGCAATTCAGAGCTCTTCTTCTCGGTGTAGGTCGGACTGGGCACAAAGGGCACGCCGCGAAAAGTCAGCAGCTCCTGAAACGCGAGCGGGTAAATCTCAAAGCTCACCGTGCGGCCAACCAGCGAATCGCGGAACTTGCTCTTCAGCTCGAAGCTGGAAGAGCCGGAGACGATCAGCTTGAGATAGCGATGATGATCCGCGATCAGCTTCAGGAAGGAAGACGGGTTGGCCAGATACTGCACCTCGTCGATCAACACAAAGAGCTTGGCGCCGGACGTGGCGGCGGCCGCCAGGTCGGCCCCCTCCTCCTGCAGATAGCGCAGGAACTCCTCGACCCCGCGATCCAGCACGGCCACCAGGCGGCTGTCCTCCAGGTCGAGGTAGAAG
>JAPKMS010000029.1 GCA_026645775.1 Anaerolineae bacterium | reverse complement strand
ATCGACTGCGGGTAGGGGAATTCCATGGCATGCGACATGTGCACGTCGTTCATGACGGTCGTGTTGTACGCATACGCCTGCTTCTGCTCTTCCGACAGCAGCTCGGCAGCTTCCTCTTCGGAGGCAGCCAGGAACTTGGCGGCGAGTTGCGGGTCATCAACCAACAACTGCCATTCGAAGTGCCCACCCTCGCCGTTGTCCAGGTGGCAAGCCTTGCAGGTGTAGAAGTCGGTCGCGGCGTCACCGTCAACCGTACCGTAGATGTAGCCGTGTTTGAGGTACGGGTCCGTGTGACACTTCACGCAGCCGGCGACATTCGCCGCAGAAACGTAATCCACACCCGCACCCGTTTCCAGGATCGCGGCGAACGGGTACTTGGCCTGGGCGACGCGCGAGCCCGGGATGGTGCCCTGGGTCTCGTCGCGGCCGTAGATCACGACCAGACCGTCGACTTTGCTCAGGTCGGTGTAGTCGACAAAGGCCTTGTCATCTTTGGCCAGTTCGACGAGCTTGCTGGTCACCAGCCCCTTGCCGTCTGCGGTAACCTTGCCCTTCAGGGACAAGCGATCCATGACCGGCTCGAACTGGAACTTGCCCTTCGCGTACGGCGCCCAGTAGATGCTGAGGTTATCAGCCTTGGCCGGATCGAAGGGCTGACCGTTCATGGTCATGTTGAAGGTGATGGTGGTGGTGTCGGGATTGGCGGTGAACGCGTACTTCACGTCGGTCACCTTGATGACACCATCCTGGTACAATTGGTTGTAGTACGTTTGATGCGTCGCACCATCGCTCTTATGGCAGAGCGTACAGGTTTCGACCCTGGTCGTCGCGTCAGCGACCGCAGCGACTGCCACAGGTGCGGCGGCTGGGGCAGCCGCCGCGGGTGCGGCCGTGGCGGCGGCAGGGGCGGCGGGTGCGGCCGTGGCGGCGGCGGCAGGGGCGGCTGGCGCGGCCGTGGCGGCTGTTTGGGCGGCCGACTGGCTGGCGCACCCAACTGCGAAGACGGCCAGCAGCAGGATGGCCACAACGGCGGCCAGTTTCGTCCAATGCTTCATAGGTTCCTCCTCAAGGCTGTGTCAGAATGAGAATGGCGATCTGGAGTGAGCTTAGGATATGAATGGGATCATTACCTCCTTTGTGTTCGGCGAGCGATCGGTTGCTGACCGAGTGCTTCCGATTTGCCCGGCCTGCGCTGCCACTGTGCATGCGGATAGCCGGATGATAGTCTGGTGGCGCCTTGGGCGGGGTGAACCAGCACGCATGATCCTGGCACGAATCCTGCCACTCGAAGTGTTTACAGCGTATGACCGGTGTCATATTGCGCTTCATAGCACACATCGCAACGGGACGTCGGCGCGCACAACCCTTTGGGCAACAGGGAGTCCAGATTATAGCCCAGTGTATCAAAAAGCACAAGCCAAGGTAGCCCGCAAGCAGATGTGGAATGGCGAAGTTGGCAGTGCCTTACCGCAGATGCTATACTCTGTTTGTTACAATGCTGGGAAATGGTGAAACATGCCTCGACCTGAACGTCGCTTCATCGCAGCCCTGGCCCTGACCGGGCTGATCCTGATCGCCGAGATCGTCGGCGGGGTGTTGACCGGCAGCCTGGCCCTGCTCTCGGATGCCGGGCATGTCGCATTGGATGTTTTGGCGCTGGGCCTGAGCTATGGTGCGTTGCGCCTGGCTGCGCGGCCGGCCGATGACCGCCATACCTATGGCTTCCATCGGTTCCAGGTGTTGGCGGCATTGATCAACGGCGCGACCTTGCTGCTTGTGGCGTTCGGCATCTTTCGGGAGGCCTGGGCCCGTTTTCAACACCCCGAGCCGGTGATTGCCGGGCCGATGCTGGCTGTCGCGGCCCTCGGCCTGGCCGTCAATGCGGGGGTCGCGTTCCTGCTCCACGACCATGACCATGCCGATCTGAACGTGCGCAGCGCCTTTCTGCACGTGCTGGGCGATGCCCTATCGTCGGTGGGCGTAATCGTGGCCGGCGTGGTGATCCTCGTGACCGGCTGGATGCCCGCCGATCCGCTGGTGAGCGTGTTGATCGGCTGCGTGATCCTGGCTGGGTCGGGGCGGGTGCTGCGGGAGGCGTTGCACATCCTGAATGAGGGTGCGCCCAATGAGCTGAGCACCCGCGAGATCGCCGGCGTGATGCGGCAAGCGCCCAACGTGCAGGACATCCATGATCTGCACGTCTGGACCGTCAGCCCGGGCTATGTGGCGCTCAGCGCACACATCGTACTGGATGATCGGTCGTTGGCCGAGACCCAGCAGTTGCAGGACGATTTGCGGCGCACCCT
>JAPKMS010000279.1 GCA_026645775.1 Anaerolineae bacterium | reverse complement strand
CACGTTCTTCAGGCCTTCGTTCACGATGGCCTGGGCCAGCACGGTCGCGGTGGTGGTGCCATCACCGGCGATGTCATTGGTCTTGGTCGCGGCTTCCTTCAGAAGCTGCGCGCCCATGTTCTGCCACGGGTCCTGGAGCTCGATTTCCTTGGCCACAGTCACGCCGTCGTGCGTGATGGTGGGGGCGCCCCATTTCTTATCCAACGCCACATTGCGGCCCTTGGGGCCCAGGGTGGACTTAACGGCTTCCGCCAGGGTGTCAATGCCGACCTTCAGGCCGCGACGCGCTTCATCAGAGAAAATCAACTGCTTAGCCATGGGTAATAACTCCTTATTCTTTGTCGTTTATTCGATTACAGCCAGGATGTCCGACTCGCGCAGGATAAGCACTTTCTTGCCATCCAGCTTGATCTCGGTGCCCGAGTACTTGGCATACAGCACGCGATCGCCCACCTTGACTTCCATGGCAATGCGTTCGCCCTCGTCATCGGCCCGGCCCGGCCCGGCGGCGATAACAGTGCCCTGTTGGGGCTTTTCCTTGGCGGTCTCCGGCAGAATGATGCCACCGGCAGTGACTTCTTCCTGCTCGATCGGCTCAACGACCAGACGATCAGCGAGCGGTTTGAGGTTCATAGTTCAACAGCCTCCCTTGGGTTGTGGATGTGTGCCCAGTGACTGGGCGAGTTTACGCTATTGGCTGAAAGACCTTAGCACTCTCATTATTTGAGTGCTAACCATGGGGGATTATACGCGAGTCGGGCGGGGGCGTCAAATTCGAGGGGGTGCCCTGTGCGGAGGTGCGGAGAACGGTTAGGCCGCGTCGAGCGGCTTGATCGTGAGGCCGAACAAAGCGGCGATCTGCACCGCCTGGGTCGGGTCGATGATCGCGCCCTGCACGTCCTTGGGGCCGACCCGGAGCCCGTCGATGACCGAGCCACGCAGATCGGCGGCGTGCAAATTCGCGCCTTGCAGATCGACGTTGGTCAGATCGCAGCCGCGAAAGATGACGCCGCCCAGGTCGGCGCCGTCGAACATCGCCCCGCGCAACACGCATTCATCGAAGCGTGCCCGGTTGAAAGTGGCAGAGGCGAGCACCGCGTTTTCAAGATTACACCCTTTGAACGACACGTCGTCCAGGTGGGCCTCGAGCAGTTGAACGCCCAGCAAGCGGCACCCGTTGAACTCAGCCCGGCGGAACCGTGCGCCGCGCCAGTTTGCGCCCAAGAAGTCACACGACAGCGCGCGCACATCAAACAGCCGCACGTGGGACATCGTCGTCCGCTGGAGCACCACGCGGCTAAGCTCCACCTGCTCGAAGAGGACATCCGCCGCGCCCTGCCCGGTCAGATCGCACTTCGACACGCGGAGCGCCAGATGCTCGGCGTGATCGGCCAGCGTTTGGATCGCGCCGGCCTCCAGGCGTTTGGGCAGTTGCGGCGGCCGGATCGCTTGCTCCGACGATTGCGTTACCATCGCATGGCTTCTTCTTCATGCCCCCAGTCGTTCTGGCCGGCGCCAACCAGTGAGGGCGTTCCTACAAGTTCTGGTCGTATCGGCGTCCGGCTCTGTTAGCCTTTCGCTCTTTGGGCGGTGGGCTTGGTGGTTAGCCGAGGCTGGCGGCCGCGTGGCTTTTCCGACCGGGTCTCCTCACCGGGGGTTTCATACCCGCGGTTGCCGCCTGGCTGTGCCTGCCCGCCGTGATAGCCGGGCGCAGTGATGCCGTGGACGGTACACCGGTTGGCATCGGCCATGCGACTGGCCAGGCGCTCGTCCATCTCTGCGGGCGTGTTGTAGGAGGTGATCACGGTGGGCAGCCGTCCGGCATAGCGATAATTCAGTAATTGGAACAGCTTCTCGCGGGCCCAGGGCGTCGCGCTCTCCGTGCCCAGGTCATCCAGGATCAACAGCGGCACGCTGCGCACCTGGTCGAACAGCCGGTCGAGCGTGGTCGTGCTGGTCGGGTTGAACGTGGCGCGCAGGTGGTCCAGCAAATCGGGCACCACGACGAACATGGGCGTCGCCCGCCCGGCAGCCACCTGGTAATTGGCGATGGCCGCGGCGAGATGTGTCTTCCCGCAGCCGTAGGTGCCGGTGAACACCAGCCAGCCGGTGGGGCGCTCGGCGAAGGTCCGGGCCAGGCTCAAGGCCTGTCGCAAGTTGTCGCGCTGATCCGTCTCCAGGTCAACGCGGAGCGAGAAGCTCTCGAAGACTTGATCTGCGTGCAGGGCCAGGGTGGTCAGGTTGCGGCCGCTCCGGTCGAAGGTGCCCGTGCCTGATTGGCCGTAGCGGAAATCGGGCGCAAGGATTTCAATCTTCTGGCCGAGGTCGAGATCCGCCAGGCGCGACGCGATGCGCGGGTCCAGCTCCTCCAATTGTTGGTTGGTGGTAACCACAGTGGGCAGTCGGCCGTTGTATCGATGGTTCAGGATCTGGAAGAGTTTTTCCTGGGCCCACGGTGTGCTGTTATGGGCGCCCAGGTCGTCCAGGATGAGGAGCGGGGCGTCGCGGATGCTCTCCAGCCGCTCATCGAAGCCGGTCTCGCTGGAGGGCGAAAAGGTCGCGCGCAGGTGATCCAGCAGATCGGGCACGACGATGAACAGCGCCGCGTGGCCGAGCGCGAGGCGATGGTTGGCGATGGCGGCCGCCAGGTGGGTTTTGCCCGCGCCGTAACCCCCCATCAACACCAACCAGCCCTCAGGCTCTTGCGCGTACCGTAGGCTCAGCTCATACGCATTGTGCAAGGCGCTGCGAATCGACTCCGGATACCCCGTGCCGTCCGGCAGAAAGGTGTCGAAGGTCATCCGTTCCAGTGCAGCCATGTTGCTGACGGTGCGGAGGGTGGCCGTGCGGTCGGCGGCGAGACGGGCCTCGGTGCAGCGGCACGGCACGAGCTTGTTAAAATCCGGGTGGCCGAACGGCACGTCGTAGACCAGGAACCCTTTGCCTTTGCAGAGGGGGCACGGCTCCACCGCGTGCGCGCTCAGGGCCTGGGCGCGCGGGGTGGTGGGGCGCGACGTGTTTTCCGGCTGTTCAGGGGATTCTAAAATGTCTCCGATACGTTTCATGGCTTGCCTCCGCCCCAACGGTCGTTACCGATCTTCATCTTTCACCAAGTGGCCGCGCGTTTCGGGGCCATAGCGCCTGCGGAGAAACTCGGCATCGTTCGCGTCGCCGCCCTTGCGCGGCCCGGCATCGCGTCCCTCGGTCCGCCAGCGTTCCAGGATGCGCGCGATGTAGCGCCAACTGCGCTTGTTGAGCTCGACGCCCTCGCGAAACGCGTCCACGATCCATTCGGCGGGGTAGTGCTTCTCCGCATCGCGCAACTCATCGGCGATCATTGGGGTGAGCACGCCGATGTTTTGCTCATACAGGGCAAAAATGGTGGGGCGCTCGACATCGAGCTGCACCTCTTCGGCCAGGTTCGCCAGGAGTTCCAGTTTGCCGGCGCGCAGCTTCTCAATCACCTCGCGGCCGCTGGCGCTGTTGACCATGTACCACTCTTCGTGGATGTCTCCGCGCTGGACCGTGGCATGCAGCAGCGCCCCGCGCACCGTTGCCCGCTCCAGGCCGTCGCGCAGCGCGTCCTCGCCGCCCTGGTTGGGCGCAGCCAGCCCCTCCAGCAGCCGCCGGTCGTGCAGCAGCTCATCCAGCCGCGCATAGCGCAGCTCGCCCTGCTTCTTGCCGATCAGCCAGAACAGGTGGAGGATCACCTTCAGCTCGGTCAGGTTATCCACCAGCGGCAGCAGATCGCTGAAGAACTGGTTGGGCACGGGCGTCGTGCTCAGCTTGCCGGCCGGAAAACCGGCGAATCCCTGCATTTGATCTTTCATCGATCCAGCGGCTCCCGCACTAGCTCAAGGTCGGCGAAGCGGGTCAGTTCTTTTTGGAAGAAGAGCGGCACGGTGTCGGTGGGGCCGTTGCGGTGCTTGGCCACGATGATATCGGCAATGTTTTTGCGCTCGCTGGTGTCTTTAACCATCTCCTCGCGGTAGATGAACATCACGATGTCCGCGTCCTGCTCGATCGCGCCGGATTCGCGCAAGTCTGACAGTTGTGGTTTATGATCGGTGCGTGACTCGACAGCGCGGGAGAGCTGCGACAGGGCGATGAGCGGCGTCTCCAACTCGCGGGCCAGGCTTTTGAGCGAGCGCGAGATGTAGCTGATCTCCTGGACCCGGTTGTCGTTCCGGCCGCCTTCCCCGCGCATCAGTTGCAGATAGTCGACGATCACCAGGTCCAGCCCATGTTCGGCCTGCAGGCGCCGCGCCTTGGTGCGCAATTCCAGCGCGGAAATGGCTGGCGTGTCATCGATGAAGAGCATCGTCTCCGACAGCACGCCCGCGGCTTCCATCAGCATCTGCCACTCGTGATCCTCGATTTCGCCCTGGCGCAAGCGCTGCTGGTTGATGCCTGTTTCCACCGAGAGCAGGCGCTGCACCAACTGTTCGGCGCTCATCTCCAGGCTGAAAAATCCGACCACTTTTTTGTGCCGCCGCGCGGCGTTGAGCGCGAAATTCAGCGCCAACGACGTCTTCCCGACCGATGGGCGGGCTGCCAGGATGATCAGGTCCGATTTTTGGAAGCCGCCCAGCAGCTTATCCAGCTTTGTGAAGCCGGTGGGCACGCCCAAGACATCGCCTCGATGGCGGTGCAGGAAGTCAATGCGGTCCACAACGTCGTGCATCACCTGCCGGACGGGGACCAGGTCGCGGCGGACGCGGCGCTCGGAGACGCTGAAAATGATCTGCTCGGCGCGATCCACCACTTCACCGACATCTTCCGCTTCCTCGTAGGCCAGTGTAGCGATCTGTCCGGCGGCGCCGATCAGCCGGCGGAGGGTGGCGGTGCGTTCGACGATGTGTGCGTAGTGTTCGATGTAGACGGCAGTGGGGACGCTGTTGATCAGCGAGGTGATGTACGCCGCACCGCCCACCTCTTGCAGTTGGTTGCGGCGTTCCAACTCATCCACGAGGGTGACGAAGTCGGCAGGCTCGCGGCGCTCGTGCAGGTGCAGCACGGCCCGGTAGATCCAGGCGTTTTTCTCGCGGTAAAAGTCATCGGGCTCCAGGAATGACGCCACTTTGATGACGGCATCCGGGTCGATGAGCAAGGAGCCGAGGACGGCTTCCTCAGCTTCCGGGTTGGCGGGAATGGTCTTGTCGAGTTTGTCCATGGTCTGGGCCCATCAGCGGCTGGTGAGAACACAGGCCAGCCGGCCCGCAGGCCGGCTGGCTGAGATCGATGGTCAAGGCTTGCGGTGCGGCTCGTTGCGCGCTCAATCGAGCCCGCTGAGGTCCAGTCCTTCGAGGAAATCACGGAAGGCTTCCGGCGTTGCTGCCGTGTCCGACGCCGCGCTGCCCTCGTCGCTGCTCCCGCCATCCAGATCCGGTTCGGGCACGATGGCCGCTTGCTCCATCACGTCCTCGGCGACGTAGACCGGCACCCGCGACCGCACGGCCAGGGCAATGGCGTCGCTGGGACGCGAGTCGATCTGCATGCGGCGGCCGGCGATGCGCAGGCCGATCTCGGCATAAAAGGTGTCGTTGCGGAGCTCGGTGATGACGACCTGCACCACCTCGGCGCCCAGCTTCTCAATGGTGGACTTGAGCAGGTCGTGTGTCAGCGGGCGTGCCACCTCGACGCTTTGCAGCTCGATGGTGATGGCATCCGCCTCGAACGGGCCGATCCAAATGGGCAGATAACGCGTTGCTTCCGCGTCTTTCAACACCACGATGCGGTGCTGCGACATCAGGCTCACGCGCACGCTGTCGATTCTGACTTCCACCAACATATTGTCGCCTCCAGTGGCCAGGTTCAAGCGTCCCAACCGACTTGGATTATAGCACAAAGCGCCAAACGCTATCAATATCCGTCCTGCGAGATCGGCGCGAGGTTTGCCAGGTAGTCGGCCAGCCAGGGCGCGTCCGGTGCGATGTGGTAGCCTTCCACCATCAGCGATCGGCACAGGCTGCGCGCCCCCGCGCGATCCGGGCGGCCATCCCAGCCGCGGCCGGGTATCAGCAGGATATCCCAGTCAGGCATCTCGGTCGGCGCCCACGGCGGTCGGGGCACCGCCACCCCGGCGTCCAGCGCACCGTGCCGCCGGTAGAAGGCGATGCGCTGGCGGCGCTGGTTCCGGTCGGCGTTGGGCGGCGGCGCAGCCACCTGTTCGACCTCGATCAACGTGCCGAGGCAGCCGGTTTTCCCTGCGGCCGCGGCAAATTCATCACCCAGGGGCAGCATCGCGGTCAGCAAGCGCGACCCCAGGCCCTGGCCGCGGCATGAGGCCGCCACCGCCAGGTAGCAGAGATACCACACGTTGCCGCCGGGCAGATACTGGGCGACCGCGATGGCAACAGGCGCACCGTCGTCGACCAGCGCCAACGCGCGACAGCGGGAGTCCGGGACTGCGCACTCGGCGCCCAGCCCGGCGAT
>JAPKMS010000028.1 GCA_026645775.1 Anaerolineae bacterium | reverse complement strand
ACACAGATTCACACAGATTTCACGGATTTGATGCTCTTTGATCTGTGTTCATCTGTGAAAATCCGTGTCCCACACTTTGTCTGGCCTTATTCCCGATAATGTTTATTCTTTGACAAGTCCTAAGCGGAGCGCCGCCGCAGCCGCGCGACCGCTTCCACGCAGAGCAGGACGGCTGCCAGCGGCGCCCAGGTGAGGGCGATGCTGCCGCGAATGCCGAGGCTGGGGATCAGCATGCCGGCTGCCCACGGCAAGAACATGGCGCCGATCGAACCCGATGCCACGAACACACTGCCCACGGCGCCCGCATGATCCGCCGCAAACTCGCCGGTGAGCCCCAGGGTGGTCGGGAAGATCGGCCCGAAGCCGAAGCCGACCAGGGCTACACCGACCCACAGCAGCACCGGGGTCACGCTGCCCAGCAGGACCACGCCGACCCCGGCGATCCCCAGCAGCGCACAAATCCGGAGGAGTTGCGGGCTGGTGAGCCGTCGCAGCGCGGCGACGGCGGTCAGCCGGCCTAACAGGATGGCCAGCCAGAAGACTGAGGTGGTGAGGCTGGCGACAGCCGTATCGACATGGCCGGCGATGCGCGCATAAGTGGCCAGCCAGCCGCTCAGCAACTGCTCGCTGCCGGTGTAAAGCATCGCCAATCCGAACAGCAGCGCCAGGGGCGCCAGCGCACTGCGGGCAATCGACACGCTGTGGCCGTCAGAGCGGTGCGGCCGCGGCGGGCGGCTGACGATCCACAACACGGCCAGCAGCAGGAGCATGACGGCAACCAGGCGGTAGGCGGCGGTGTAATCCCGCCCCAGGCGGACTGCCCCGCCGATCAGCAGAGGCCCCACCAGTCCTCCGATGCCGACCACCAGGTGCAGGGCATTGAGGGCCTGGCCGGCCCGTCCGCGGTACAGATCCGCGATGATCGCGTTCGGCGCCGTGCCGGTTGCGCTCATGGCCATGCCGCACACGGCGATGGCGAGGCCCGCCTGGGCAAACGTCTGGCTGCCGGCGACGAGCCAGTGGCCCGCCGCCAACAGCAGCGAGCCGAGGATTAACACAACGTGGCGCGCGGGGCGGTCGTTCAGGCGGGCGATGAACAGGGTTGCCAGCACGGAGCCGCTGGAAAACAGCGTGAAAAACAGCCCTGCGCGCGCCAGCGGGGTGCCGGTGCGTTGTGCCAGGTCTTGCAGGCTTGGTCCCAGCAGCGAGATCGAGATGCCGAGCATGAACATCGTCGCGAAACACGCGATGATGGCTAGCCGGTGGCGGAAAGTATGGGTTGACGTCGGATTCACTTCATGAGCTCCGTCCACAGAGTATGGCTCGGAGTATACCACAGGCAGCGCCAGGTGGGTGATCTCTACGGAACCGGAGGTGACGATGAACGCAAGAGTCAATGGCGTACGGCTGGCCTACAGCGATCGCGGCAAAGGCCACGAAACCGCGCTGTTGTTGATCCACGGCTTCCCCCTGGATCGCCGGCTGTGGGCCGCGCAGATCAGCGGATTGGCCTCCGCGGTGCGCGTGATTGCACCGGATCTGCGCGGGCATGGCTGTTCGGAGACGTCCGCAGGGCCGCTGACGATGGATCAGCAGGCCGATGATCTGGCTGCTTTGCTGGACCACCTGGGCATCGAGCGCGCGGTGGTGGCGGGTCTCAGCATGGGCGGTTATATCGCCTTCGCCTTGTGGCGGCGCCATGCGGATCGCATTCGGGCCCTGGTGCTGGCCGATACACGCGCCGAACCGGATAGCGTGGTGGCGCGTGTAAATCGCGGGACGACCATGGCCCAGGTTCAAAAGACGGGTGCGGCGGCTCTTGCGGACACGATGCTGCCCCGCCTGCTCTCGCCGAGCAGCCTGGCGACCCCGCGCATCGTCGCGGCCGCACACAAGATGATGGCCGAACAGCCGGTGGCGGGGATCGTGGGCGCGCTGGGCGGCCTGCGGGATCGCGCCGACAGCCGGCCCACCCTGCCGACGATCACGGCGCCGACGCTGGTCATCGCCGGCGCGGAGGATGCGCTCACCCCGCCGGCAGATGGCGCGGCCCTGGCCGCCGCCATTCCCGGCGCGCAGCTTGCCATCGTGCCAAGGGCCGGTCATCTGAGCCCGCTGGAGAACCCACGGGCTTTCAACGCGGCAGTGCGGGCGTTCCTGCGGAGCTTGTAGGCGCGGGCGCGAACTCGATAACCAGCCGGTCGTCGGCGTCATAGCGATAGGCGGCGAAGAAGGGCGGGTCGGCCGGTCCCATCTTCAGCACGCGCGGCAACAGCGTCGGCAGATCTTCCACCATCCGCTCAAGCGGCAGCGCGTTCACGGGATACCATTCCAGCGCGCCCTCGTGTGAGGGCGTTGCGTTCTGCTGTTCGGCCTCCCCGGTGAACACGAAGAAGAGGATCCCCGCGGCCGGATCGCCGGCATCCGCATGCACGATGCCGCGCAATGTCACGCGTTGGAGTTCCAACCCGGACTCCTCCCTTACTTCGCGCAGCACGGATGCGTAGATGTCTTCGCCTGGCTCGATGTGGCCGCCCAGCCCGTTGTACAGCCCGGCCCAGATCCGCTTGTGCGGCCCGCCCAGCAGCAGCAACACCTGATCACGGTATGTTACAAAACATAACGTGCGCGGGATGACCTGATAGCGGTGGCGGCTGACCGCGACCCCTTGACCTTCTCGGCCCATAGAATCTCCTTGTCTGTGCTATAATCGCCCCTATGACCGCAACTGCCACGTCTTCCACCCGGCAAATTGCCCGTGCCGCACTCCTGGTAATGGCGCTTTTCCTGATCAGTCGTGTCGCCGGCCTGGCCCGTGAGATGATCATCGGCGCACGCTTCGGCACCGGCGCGGCGCTGGATGCTTACCTGGCCGCGTTCCGCTTGCCCGATCTGTTGTTTCAACTGATGGCAGGCGGTGCGCTTGGGTCGGCATTCATCCCGGTGTTCACCGGCCGCCTGGCCCGACATGACCTCACCGGCGCGTGGCGGCTCTTTAGCGCCGTCTGCAACCTGGTGCTGATCGTGATGACCGGGCTGGCAGTCCTCGCCGCGGTGAGCGCGCCGTGGCTGGTGCGGACGATCCTGGCGCCCGGTTTCACCCCGGCGCAGCAAGCATTGACAGCCGATCTGATGCGCTGGATGCTGATCAGCACCGTGATTTTCGGCGTCAGCGGGATCGTGATGGGGGTGCTGAACAGTTTTCAGCACTTCCTGCTGCCCGCCCTGGCCCCGGTGCTCTACAACCTGAGCATCATCGCCGGCGCCTGGTTCCTTGCGCCGAAACTGGGTGTCTATGGGCTGGTGCTGGGCGTTGTGGTGGGCGCCGCGCTGCACCTCGACGTGCAGATGTTTGGCCTGTATCGTTTTTCTGCGCAATACTCGCGCACCCTCGGCCTGCATGATCCCCATGTGCGGGAAGTCGGCCGGTTGATGGCCCCGCGCGTGCTGGGTCTCGCCGTGGTGCAGATCAATTTCTGGGTGAACACCCTGCTGGCTTCGTCTTTGCCCGCGGGCAGCCTATCGGCGCTGAACTATGCCTGGCTGTTGATGTTGTTGCCGCAGGGCATCGTGGCCCAGGGCGTGGCAACGGCGGCATTTCCCACGTTTGCAGCCCTGGAGGCCCGCGGCGAACGGGATGAGATGCGCCGGGTGCTCAGCGCCAGCTTGCGCAGCGTGCTGTTCCTGGCGATCCCGGCCGCAGCCGGCCTCTTTGCCTGGCGCGTGCCCCTGATCCGTTTGCTGCTGGAGCGAGGCGAGTTTTCGGCTCATTCCACCGCCCTGACCGCGGCTGCGCTGGCCTTCTATGCCTTTGGCCTGGTGGGCCATTCTGCGCTCGAGATCCTCGCCCGCGCGTTCTACGCCCTGCACGACACGCGCACGCCGGTGACTGTCGGCGTCGCGGCGATGGCGGGGAACGTGCTCCTCAGCCTGTTGCTCCGCGGCCCGCTGGCGCACGCCGGCCTGGCGCTGGCCAACACGATCGCCACCACCTGCGAGATGTTTCTGCTGACCTGGCTTCTGGCGCGCCGGCTGGGCGGGCTGGATGGGGCGCGGCTGTGGGGCCTGGCAGCCAAGGCGAGCCTCGCGGCTGCGGCGATGGCCGTTCCGCTGGCCTGGGCTGCCGGGCGATGGACCACCGGCTCCGCCTTGTTAATTGCCCCCGCCGGCCTGGTCGTGGGCGCCGGCATCTACCTGGGCGCCGCAGTCCTGCTGCGCATGCCGGAGTTGGCTGTTTTGAAGCGGCTGGTGCGGCGCGGCGCGTGACACGGGGCTACGATGTGCGGCCTCCGTTTTATGTTGCTCGGCTCCACACAAACCGCCATGGCCGCTCCCGGGTTTCCGCGCCGCCGCGCACGCCGATGCGAGGCCAGGCGGTGATTTCGTGCTCTGCCACCGGTTCGCCCGTCTCGATGAATAACGCTGGGTCTGTGATGAGGTCTGCGCCGTTCAGCGCGACCGTGATATTCAGCGCCCGACACAGCTTCCCTGGTCCATCAGCCAATCGGACATCGGCGACGCCCGGCCGCTGGCCGCGCATGAAAGCCAGCCCTTCCTGCGGGGCGATGCCCCGAATCAGCACCGCGCCCGGGCAACCGGCGTCTTCGGTCACGGTGTTCAGACAAAAATGGTTGCCGTAGATGAAATAGACGTAGGCGACGCCGGGCGGCCCAAACATGATGGCGCTGCGCGGCGTGCGCCGGAACGCGTGGGAAGCTTCGTCGTCGGCGCCGCGATACGCCTCGGTCTCACAGATCAGGCCGCTCAAACGCTGCCCCGCCGTGACGCGCACCAATCGCTGACCCAGCAGGGCGCGGGCCACAGTCACGGTGTCGCGGCCATAGAAGGCGCGCGACAGGCGCAGCTCAAACGAATCGCTCTCCACGGATCAGACCAACTGCCGCACCACGGCCAACACCTTGCCCTGGATCTGGAGTTGCTCCGCCGGGACAGGGATCGGCTGGTAGGCCGGGTTGGCCGGCTGGAGCCGGACGGTGGCGCCTTCGGGGTAGTAATACTTCAACGTGGTTTCTTCCCGATCCTTGATCCAGGCGACGATCATGTCCCCGCGTTGGGCTGTTTCCTGGTGTTTAATGATCACCCAATCGCCGTCGAACACCAGCGCGTCGATCATGGAGTCGCCCTTGACCTGCAAGGCGTACAGATCAGGTGAATCAGGCACCAACTCCTCGGTCAGCAGCAAAGCATCGCCCGCGAACGGATCTTCCTGCTGACCAAAGGCGGCGATCGGTGCGCCGGCCGAGATGATGCCCAGCTTGCGCACTGACACCAGGCGCGCACCGGCAGTCCGCAACGACGACACGAGCGAGGGACCGTCCGTCAGGCGCAGGCCTCGGGAGACCTCCTCGCTGCGTTCGATATAGCCCTTCTCCTGCAGCCGTTCGAGGTTATATTTTACGACCGACGTGGAGGGGATGCCCACGGCCTTGCCGATTTCGCGAATGGTGGGCGGATAGTTGTGCTCCTCAAGGTAGGCGCGGATAAAAGCGAGCATGCGCACCTGGCGATCCGAGAGATTCATGGCGGCCCTCCTGTTTCATGTTGAGTGGGGTCGAAATTTTGTTCGATGGCTTATTATAACGAACACTTGTTCGTTTGTCAAGTGGATATCGCAGAAATCCCAAAATTCACTGTCAGATAACCCAAAGCGGCCTTGGGTTGCGCGTCCTGGCTGTGGTACAATCATTTCATCAGATGGGCACCCGGTCGAAAGGATACCACTTTGGAAACCGTACGCTCTTTTGCTGACCTGGTGATCGCCAACGTCGAGAAGGTGATCGTTGGGCAACGTGAGGCCATCGAACTGCTGCTGACGGCGCTGCTTTGCGAGGGCCATGTCTTGATCGAGGATGTGCCGGGCGTCGGTAAGACGATGCTGGCGCGCGCGTTGGCGGCATCTTTGGGGGTCACGTTCAAGCGCTTGCAGTGTACCCCGGATCTGCTGCCCAATGACGTGACCGGTGTGTCGGTTTTCAACCAGCAGGGCGGCCGGTTCGAGTTCATCCCTGGTCCGGCCTTCGCCCACATCCTGCTGGCCGACGAGATCAACCGGGCCACGCCGCGCACCCAGTCGGCCCTGCTGGAGTGCATGGGCGAGCGCCAGATCAGTGTGGATGGCGTGACGCATGCCTTGGCGCGGCCCTTTATCGTGCTCGCGACGCAGAACCCCATCGAATTCGAGGGCACCTTCCCGCTGCCCGAAGCCCAGCTCGACCGTTTTTTGCTCAAGCTGCGCTTGGGCTACCTGGATCAGGCGGCCGAGAGCCAACTGCTGGTGAATCTCCGCCGGCAGCACCCGATCGAGGGGATCGGCGCCGTGGTGGACGGCGCGCAGACGCCCGAGTTGGCCCGTCAGGTGTGGGAGGTGCACGTGGACGACACCGTGCGCGACTACATCGTGCGGTTGGTGCAGGCGACCCGCACGCAGCCGGATCTCCTGGTGGGCGCCAGTCCGCGTGGCAGCCTTGCGCTGTTCAAGACGTGCCAGGCGTGGGCTGCGCTGCACGGCCGCGATTACGTGCTTCCCGACGACGTTAAGCGTCTGGCGCCGTTGACGCTGGCCCATCGCTGCATCGTCCACCCGGAAAGTTCGCTGCGCGGCCGCACTTCGACGACCCTCATCGCCGAGCTGCTGGACCAGGTGCCGCTGGATATCGGCAAGGTAAGGTAGCCCATGCTCTATCTCGTCGCGACGCCCATCGGCAACCTGGGCGACATCACCCTGCGGGCGCTGGAAGTGCTCCGCACGGTAGACGTCGTCGCCAGCGAAGACACCCGCAAAACCGGCCTGTTGCTCAAACATTTCGAGATCAGCAAACCGCAGATCGCGTTCCATGAGCACAACGAGGATCGGGCGGGCGAGCGGATCATGGGCCTGTTGGCCGATGGTAAATCGGTGGCGGTTGTTACCGAGGCGGGCACACCGGGGATTTCGGATCCGGGCTATTCCATCGTGCGCCGCGCGATCGCGGCTGCCGAACCGGTGACGATGATTCCTGGGGCCGCGGCCGTTGTGATGGCGGTTGTGCTTTCCGGGCTGCCGGTGCACAGTTTCACCTATCGGGGTTTCCCACCCCACAAATCCGGCGCCCGGCGGCGCTTCCTGGAAGTGGATCGGGAGTCGCCGCACACGTTGGTGTTCTACGAGAGCCCCTACCGGGTGGCAGCGTTCCTGCAAGATGCGTTGGCTGTATACGGGGATCGGCCAGCCGCACTCGCGCACGAGCTGACCAAATTTTATGAATCGATGGAGCGCGGCACGCTCTCCGAGTTGATCGCGGTGCTGAGCCGCGCCAAGCCGAAGGGCGAGTACGTGGTGGTTGTCGCCGGCGCCGGCGTCGCCCCCCCCGCCACTTCACAGGATCCGGACGCGTAGGATCAGGTTTCGGCGTCACCTGCGTTCTGTTTTGTCAAACGGCGGATCAACCATGTCCGATTTGCCGATTGTCTTGCTCCTGTTGCTGGCGGTCGCGTTCCTGCTCCGGATGGACTTTGTGTTCTATCTGGTCTACGTCGTGGCCGGCGCCTATGGCTTGGCGCGTTGGTGGACGGCGCGTAGCCTGCCCCATTTACGCGTTAGCCGGCGCTTCACCGATCACATCTTCGTGGGTGAGCACGCCAGGGTCACCGTTGCAGTGCAGAACCTCAGCCGGTGGCCTGTCCCCTGGCTCCTTTTTGATGAGACACCGCCGCCCAATCTTGGCCTCAGCGAGGCAATTCGCCACGTCGTGACCTTGCAGCCACGAGGCCGGGCGGACTTTGACTATGAGCTCAGGGGCGATCAGCGCGGCTATTACCAGATCGGTCCCGGCCTTGTGCGGATCGGGGATCTGTTTGGCTTTGCCGAGACCGGCGGGCTGTTCGAAGAGTCCCAGCATCTCACGGTATATCCGCGCGTCATCCCACTGGTCCATGGCGAGCTGAGATCCCGTTCACCGCACGGCACCATCAAGAGCCGCCAGCACATCTTCGCTGACCCCGCGCGCGTGAGCGGCATCCGCGCCTACCAGTCCGGTGATCCATTGCGCAGCATCGACTGGAAAAGCAGCGCGCGCGTCGGCAATCTGCAAGTGAAGAAGTACGATCCCGCGGTCTCGCTGAATACAGTGATCTTTCTTGATCTCAACAGCGGCGCCTACTCCCGCCACGTCAAATACAGTGCCAGCGAGTGGGGTGTGGTCGTGGCTGCCTCATTGGCAAATTACCTGATCAACCAGCGCCAGCCGGTGGGCCTGGCGTGCAATGGCGTTGATCCGTTGACCGGCGCGCGGTGCTGGATGATCGATCCTCGGCCCGGACGCGTCCATTTAATGAAGCTACTGGAATGGCTGGCGCGCGTGCAACTGGCAGAGACAACCCCGCTGATCGATTGGCTGCCTACCGCCACGGTCGGCTTGGCGTGGGGCACTACGCTCATCGCCGTCACGCCATCGGGCGATGAAGCGACCTGCGCGGCCTTGCATCGGTTGCGCCGCGCGGGGTTGAATCCCGTTTTGATGGCTGTGGAAGCACACGGCCAGTTCGGCGCGGTCCGAGAGCGAGCCGGCCGGCTGGGCATTCCCGCGTACCAGGTGCCCGATGAGCACGGGCTGGCGCATTGGGCAGCCGGGCAGCTGGGGAGCGTGCCAAGATGACACAACCGGCTCAGTCATCCTACCCCTCCTGGGCCGAATACCAGGACACTGCCTGGCAGTCGAGCGTATTTCGGGCCCTGCTGATCGCGTTGTTGGCCGCCAGCGTCGCAGCCGGGCCGGTGGCGATCTTCCGCGCCCTGGCGCCTTGGCGGCTGGCCTATGTGCTGCCGTTGGCATTCGGCGTGGCGTTGGAGGGCGTCATCAGCACGGCGCGGCTGGGCAAACCGGCGTGGCGCAACCGCCGCGACCTGGCCTATCGGCTGGGCGAGATCGTTGCCCTGTTGCTCGTGGTGCGGCTGGCGGTGTGGGGCTTTTCCGCGGGCTGGCCGACGCTCAGTCAAATGGCGCACTGGCTGCGCACCCCCGGCGATTTCCTGGACGGCGAGTTCGTGATGATCGCGCTGACGCTGCTGATGACGTGGACGTTGGCCGTCAATACCGCCAGCGACTTCGTGCAATTGGCCATCCAACCGGATGAAGTGGCGGCGCGGGAGGGGCACACGTGGGGCGATAGTCGGAGTGCGTGGCGGCTGTTTATCCCGGTGGCGCGTGGCGACATCATGGGCCAGTTCGCCAGGCGGTGGCTCTGGGGCGGCATGCTGCTGATCACCCTGGCAGCCCTCTCCCGGGTTTCCATGACGACCGACGAGGCGCGTCTCGTCAAACTGGCGATCAGCCGGCTTGGGCTCCCGCGCGAGGTGGTGGTGGCGCTGCTGGTCTATTTTTTGGCGGGCTTGTTGCTGCTCAGCGACGCGCGGCTGGCGGTGCTCCGGGGCCGGTGGTTCAACCAGCGCATTGAGATCGCACCGTCCGTGCTGCGCAAGTGGCATTTTTCTAGCGTCCTCATGCTCGCCCTGGTGGCTGGCCTGGCATTGCTGCTGCCGCTGGGGTCGACGGGGCGGCTCGGCCAAGCGGTTGAGTGGTTGATGGCATTGGCCTTCCGCATTGTCCTGGCCTTGCTCTCCCTGTTGTCATTGCTATTTTGGTTGCTGTCCTATCCTTTGCGGCTTCTATCCGAATCGGGCAGTGAGGCGCAGCCAGTGGCTGCGCCAGCGCTGCAAATCCCGACGCAGGCGGAGGTCGCGTGGCACTTTCCTGATTGGTTGGGCGGCGCGGTCGTGTGGGCGACGTTGGCCCTGATGCTGGGGTACCTGTTGTTCACTTACCTGCGGGCGCAGGGGGTGCTGGAGGGCCGCTGGTTTGCACGTTTTCGGGCGTTGCGCTTCTGGTGGGGCGCACGCCGGGCGCGCATCGAGGCCTTTCTTGGGCCGCGCCTGGCCGCCCTGCGTGTCCGGTCGCGGTATAGCCGGATCAAACGCGCCGCGCTGGTGCCCCGCGCGTCCCTCCGCCCGCAGGACTTGCCGCCGCGTGAGAAGGTGCGCTACCTTTACTTGCAGGCGCTGGTGTTGGCTGCGGAGCGCGGGCTGGTGCGGCCGCCTCACAAAACGCCGCTGGAATTCATGCACGATCTGGAATCAAACTGGCCGGATGCCGAAGAGGACGTGCAGCAGATCACCGCGGCCTTTGTGGCCGCGCGCTACGCGCCGCGCGAAATCGCCCCCGCCGAGATAGGCGTTGTCCAGCGCATCTGGGGGCGCCTGGCGCAGGCGTTTCGCTCGCAGATCGGCGCATCGTCGGGGGCGCCGCACGAGAGGGGCCCTGGCGAGAGGCAGTAAGGCGGGAATTATTTCGGCGGTGTGGGCATATTTTGACAGCGATTCTGTGTTGCGTTATACTCTTTTCGGCCCTAGAGCAACACATGTTTCTCTGGCAGGAGCGCACATGGCCTGAGCGAGGAGCGGATATTCTTGCGGCGCTGCACGGGGGATGGTTTTAGTGCTGTCCCCGTGATGTGGCGTTGACTTGTTTGTCAGGCGGGTGTCTTCAGGGGCCTCACCGCAAGGTGAGGTTTCATCTTGTTAAGAGTAAATGGTGAAGCTCGAGTGTTTGGCGAGGAGGGAGGTGAAAATCGATGGCAACAGTAGCATTGCGGGCGGGTGAATCCCAGGAATCGCTGCTCAAACGCTTCCGCAAGGAGGTGATGAAGGAGCGCATTCTGCCTACCGTGCGTAAAAAGCGTTGGTTTACGCCGCCGAGCGAATTGCGTCGGCTGAAGAAGCAGAAGTCAATCCGTAAGGCACGTCAGGCACAGCGTCGACGTGAGGGTCGGGAAAGCATGCGTTAAGCGTGTGCGTATGGGGTCGGCTGGTTTCGCTGCATCTCTGATGCTGGGAATCCGCAGAACAGCCTCCCCTCGGCAAGAAGGTGATAGTACATGGCCAAACAAGAAGAGAAGCTGACCATGGATGGTAAGGTGACGGAAGCGTTGCCGAACACGACGTTCCGGGTTAAGCTTGAGAACGATTACGAAGTGCTGGCGTACCTCTCCGGCAAGATGCGGAAGTACTACATCCGTGTCCTGCTCGGCGATCGGGTGCGGGTGGAGCTTTCGCCCTACGACCTAACCAAGGGGCGGATTGTCTATCGGCATCGCAACCCGACGGGCCCCATATGAGACTGGGCTTGTAGGCGCCCGTTCTTCTCCGCGCTGACGCCTGCGACTACGGCCGATGGCGCGGTTGTTTGCCGGTTTTATCTCCCTCTTATGTCTCCGGGGGTTGACAGGGCGTGTTATAATAGGGTCGCAGTAGCGCAAGCCGTAATGGGCGGTGGGTTAGCCACCGCCCATTTTTAATGGGAATACCGTTTCTTGCTACCTCCCGTGTTTCACGTGAAACATCAAAAACGCCGCCCGGAGACCATGTTGGATCAGAGCCACGGAATTTGCGATTACGAAGGCACCAGCTATCGTGCCAGGTTTTGGGATGGCCAGGGCCGGGAGTATGAAGATCTGGCCGAGCGGATCGCTTTGAGGAAGTTATTGCCTGCTCGCGGGCGCCGTATCATCGAGATCGGGGCGGGCTTCGGGCGGCTCGTGGATTTATACGCCGGTTATGACCAGGTTATTCTGCTCGATTATGCCAAATCAGGCCTGCGTGAGGCGCAGGGACGGCTCGGTCGGTCGGAACGTTACATCTATATCGCAGCAGATCTGTATCATTTGCCTCTGGCGCCGCGTGTCTGTGACACCGCTGTGACGGTGCGTGTGTTGCATCATGTGGCCGATGTCCCGGCAGCGCTCCGTGGAATCGCTGAAATCCTGCGTCCCGGCGGCGCGTATGTGCTGGAGTATGCCAACAAGCGTAATTTGAAGGCGATTGTTCGCCATGCTCTGCGCAGGCAGGACTGGTCTCCCTTTGCCCCGGAACCTTATGAATTCGCCCGGTTGAATTTTGATTTTCACCCCACCTGGATGGCCCAAGCATTGCAGGGCGCCGGGTTCACGGTCGATGCCGGGCGGGCGGTGTCGCATTTCCGTCACCCGGCCCTCAAACGGCTGATTCCTGCCCGCGTGCTGGCTGGCGTGGATGGCTCTATCCAGCGTGTCGGCGCGGCTTGGAAGCTGACGCCGAGCATTTTTTTGCGGACGCATGTCTCTGGGGCTGAGCCGGCGGCGGAGCAGGGCCTGTTCCGGTGTCCGTCCTGCGGCAGCCTCGATTTGATGCGCGCAACGGAGGGGCTGTGCTGCCGTGGCTGCGGTCGAACCTGGCCCATCGACGATGGGATCTACGATTTTAAGGATTTGTAACCGCCGGATGATATTGATCATAGCGGAATCCGGTAACATAGCCCACGTTTAAGCGCATTGAAAAGCGCTACAATGATCACGGTGTAATGACTGCACGGGTGGCGGCCTGCCCGGCGCTGAGCGTATTCAGCAAGCGTCATCGGCGCCCAGTGCGGTCGAGCGAGTATCGCGGCCCAGGTTGTGGCCGTCCCGCCTTGCGGGACTTATCCATGGCGTGCCACCCGCGGCGAAGGAGCGTGTGCTCATGAGCGCACAGGCAGAAGACAAAGAATATCAGTCGGAATCGGAATACGAGGCGCCGGACGACATGGCGGGGCGCACGGCAGAGGCTGCCGGGCAACTGGTGATCCTCGGTCGCGATCAAGGGTTCGTGACCTATGATGACGTCCTGAATGCCTTTCCCGAAGCCGAATCCAACATGGAACAGCTT
>JAPKMS010000278.1 GCA_026645775.1 Anaerolineae bacterium | reverse complement strand
GGCGAGGTCTCGGCCAAGCTCAACCGGGAGATGGCGCTGCTGGTGGGGTCCGATGAAGCTTACGCCTACCTGGCGCAGGTTTTCTGGTACGATTGGGGCGTGACGCCGTGAGCGAACGCCCGGCCCGGTGGCTGAGGCCGGCCGGCAGCTCCTGGCCGCGGCGATGCGCCAGATGAACCTGAGCGTGCGGGCGTATCACCGCGTGCTCAAACTGGCGCGCGATCGCAGATTCGGCGGGGAGCGAGCAGATCCAGCCCGCACACCTGGTGGAGGCGATCCACCTGCGGTCGGCCGCAAAGGATGGAGCAGGTAGCGCAGTCGGCCGCACCCCCCTGCAAGAGCAGCGAGACCCCTGTGCAGCCAGCCAGCACACCACCTACCCAGACACGACCGCGCCCGCCAGCCGATCAGCCTTGGCATCGTATGCCCGCCGAAGGGCGCGTTTCGCGCTGACCACCCACTCGCGCGCCGCCCTCACGCAGCGAGATCGCATCGTCCCGCCGGCGGCGCCGCCCCGGCTAGCGCGCACAGAAGGGCAGATACGCGTACTCGCAGCTCACCCCTGTTCTCTGCAGGGAAATAACACTTTCCAGCCAGGCTTGGAACGCAGCATCAGTCGGCTCGCACAGGTGCGTGTTGCTGTAGTGAAGGAAGTTTATCAGATGCAGATTCATCAAGCTGTGCGGCAAGGCGCCGCTCAACTGGTTGTTGCCTAGATCGAGCCCTCCTACCCATTGTCCGAAGTACACGCAGGTGACGCCATACCAACTGCAAGGCGTGCCGTTGGTCAACCAGCCATCGTCATGTGACCAGCCGGGACCGTTGGTGCTGTTGTAGAGCGCGACCAGCACCTCACATTCCTCACGGGGGATTTCGCTCACACCATCGCAGGTGAAAGCAGGGCTCTGGACGGCAGTTGTGCCGGCAGAAATGCTCCCTGGCCGGCCGGTGCTCAGGAGGACCAGGGAGCAGATGCGCAGGACCCGCAGCAGTGCATTTGTGCGCGACATGGTGATCTCCTGCCTGACCCCAAGGCCATTGCTCATGCCTCAGTGCGCGTTCTCGATGGTCGGCAGATAGGTGCGCAGCGGGTTGACCAACGTCACGGTTTCGATGACCTGGGGTGCTCCCACGCGGTCGTCGACCACCGCCTGGTTGACGATCGCCAGCGGTCCTAAAGAATTGTCCACCTTTGCCTTGAAAGTCAGGGTTGCCGAGGCGCCAGGGGGCAACGCGCATGTCCAGGTGATCATGCCGTCCGCATAGCCCCAACTCCCGCTCGATCCCGACAGCGATCCATCCACATAGGTCGTGTGAGTCGGGAGCGTGTCGGTCATGCTTGTGCTCGGGATCATGAGGACGCTCGGATTGGTGACGGTCACCTGGTAGGTTAGCACGTCCCCGGCGCCAGCAATGGCCTTGTCTACTGTCTTGGATGCATGCACCCCTGGCCGGTACTCGTCCGCACCGACGTCGGCGACGGCAAGGCCGTCATTGTTTCCGTCGAGGGGCCGCGGTTGGCCATCGATATCTTCAGGGGGGATGCCGCTGTTGGTTCCGGCATCAATCAAGGGCGATGCCGGGCTCAGATGGAGATCGCCATTCTCCAGATTGACAAAGTCCGGCGCCACGTGCAGGTCGGTGGCACCGGGGGTTACGCCATCGTAGTCCTGGTCATTCTCCCACAGATCGTTGCGCAGCAGGACCGGTGGATTGGGCTGGGCAGACAAAATCCCGGTTCCGTGCTTCACCAATGCGTTATTGACCGCGATCACGTCGCCCGCACCCGTGAGACTCAGTCCGACCGCTTTCCCTGGCTGCCCACTCGCCGTCATGCCAAGCCCGGCTACTGTCTGGTAGGCGCTGTTGTTCCAAATGCCCGCTGAGCTCCCATGGACGGACAAGGCGGTCGCATCACCGCCACTTTTCCCTGGGCAGTCGCCTCCCCCCGGGTGGTGGCAATCGGTCGTCGCGTGGCCCCCCGTCACTGACCAGATCGCGTTGTTGGTGATCGCGGCAGCCGTCACGACATTTAACTCGATGCCCGCTGCGCTTCCACCGTCGTCACCGAGGTAAAGGGAATAGAACTGGTAGGGGGCATCGCCGCCGTGGATCTCGCGCAGCCCGTTGGCATTGAGCTGGAGGGAATTCAAGTGATCCAACCGGAAGCCGACGGCAGTCAACCCGGCGAAACCGCCCGAGACGTGGCTGACCTGGTTCCTGGAAAGCCTCACATCCGCGACGTTCTGGGCCAAAACGCCGACCGCCTGCCCTCCCCAGCCTGAGCCGGCCAGCTTGTCCAGCGCGTTCTCCACGGCCACGAATCGGGCATCGCTGTCCGACATGATCGCGATGACGTTCCCAGGCGGCGGGCCACAGAACGGTGAATCGGGTCCCGTCTGCCGTGCTTGCAGGCTGGCGTAGCCACCGCTCGCTGAGAGGGAAGTGACGGTGTTTCGTTCCAGCCACGTCTCGGACGTATGGGTGGTACTGATCGCATGGCTCATCCTGCTGTCGGGCGCCGGCTGGGCCAGAAAGTCGGAGAACTGACTGTTACGTACGTGCAGCACGCCGCCCGCGGCCCGGATGCCGACCGTCGCGCCTGCTCGTTCTACGCAGTTGGCGGCCAGGGCTGAGCACGGTGCGCCGCCCTGCAGATTTCTGACTTGGGAGTTGCTGACCGTGAGCTGCACATCCCCGTCGGTCTGGACCCCAGTGGCGCTGCCTCCGCTGCCGGCACAATCGTACGGCCCCGCGTCACTTCCTGCGCTCCCGCCGCTCAGGTCGCGGATGATGGTGAACACCAGCGTGATCCGAGCGGTCCCGGTTGCCGTCACGGCGATGGCATCTCCGCCCTGGGCGCCGCCCGTGTTGCCGACCAGTCCATTCCCGCCGCGGATGTCCTGGATGGTGGAGTCGGCGATGACCAGGTTACTTTGTCCCCCAGACCGGATCGCCATGACGGTCTCGCCGTTTGGCGCAGTGGTGTCTCCGTCCCTCCCGTGCAGGCCGCTGACGATGCAGTTGGAAAGTCTGAGATCGCTGTCGAGCAGATCAATACCGAGGGTGTCGGTCACGATGGCCTGGCCGCTGATGCTCACGCCATGGAGGGTCGCCGAAACGACGCCGCTCGCCGCCACGACCGGTCCCTGGGTCGCGGTGATGATCGTCACGGCGGGGCCATCACTCGATTCGAGTGCCACGTGGCTCTTCAGCGTCACCTGGCCCGTATAGGTTCCCGGCTTGACAAGGACTGTGTCCCCAGCGACGGCTGCCTCGAGCGCCGGCTGGATGGCGTTATAGTCGCATTGCGGCGGCCCGGCGGGGCAGACGGTGATGATACCGGCGCCCGCTGCAGAAGCGGACAGCGTTCCCATGCCGATCACGCTCAGCAGGGAAAGGAGTAGCGCGACAAGGATTTTCGAACGGAGACACAGGGTGGTCATTTGAGGGGCTGACCGCAAAGCCACCGGCTGCCGGAACCCCT
>JAPKMS010000277.1 GCA_026645775.1 Anaerolineae bacterium | reverse complement strand
GTGCCCCCAAGGGGATTCGAACCCCTGCACCAGGCTTGAAAGGCCTGTGTCCTAGTCCTCTAGACGATGGGGGCGGGAGGCAATTCAACAAGCGCTATTCTACCAGACCTGCGCGATTGGGTCAAAAAACGACCTGACTTCTCCTCGGCGACGGGCAGTAGCCGCTCAGTTGGCAGGCGCCGCACGCCGCCTCGAGCTCCTCGCGCTGGCCGGGCAGCATCAGACCGTGCTTCTCGCGCTTGTCGAGCAGTTTTTCTACCGCACCGGCAGGAAAGGGCAGCTCGCGGCCGATCTGCAGGAGCTTGAAGGTGATTTCGGCGACGTTTTCCAGCTTCTCCAGGTTCAGATACGCTTCCCATACGTCTTTGCCGATCGTCACGGAGCCGTGGCGCTGGAGGATGAGGGCATCGTACTGCCGGATCAGCTCGCGGATCACGACGGCGCCCTCGGGACTGGCCGGTGTGGCGTACTCGGTCGTTGGGATCATGCCCAGGTTGATGATGACCTCGGGCAGCAGGCAGCGGGCGAGCGACACGCCGGCGATGGAAAGGGTGACGGCATGGACGGGATGGGCGTGTACGACCGCACCGATCTCAGGCCGCTGGCGGTAGGCTTCCAGGTGCAGGAGGATTTCCGAGCTGGGTTTGAGATCGCGCGCCGCGCCGTAGCGATTGCCGCCGACCGGCTTGCCCTCCCAGTCGATGACCACCATCTGATCGGGGCTCATGGCGCCTTTGCTCAGCCCGCTGGGGGTGGCGATGAAGCGCTCCCGATCCAGCCGGGCAGAGATGTTGCCATCGGTGGCGGTGACGTAGCCACGGCTGTGCATCAACTGGCCGACGCGGACAATCTCTTCCCTGATCGCCCGCTCGGTTGTGGCTGAGCCGCTTTTTTGATACCCGCCGTAGCTCACAGCGCGCCTCCGCTGCCTGACAAACCAGGTTTCTCAGAGAAACCTGGTTTGTCAGGCAGATCCACTGCATCGATAATGCCCACGATGACGGCACGCACCGGCCCCCACGGCTCGGCGTTTAACACCTGCCGCGCCCCGTTGCCCTCGTCCAGCACCAGCACGCGATCCCCGACGCCGGCCTGCACGCTGTCTACCGCGATATCGTACTTGGGCGTAGCGTGACCGGCCAGATCCAGTCGCTCGACCAACAGCAGCTTGTGCCCGACGAAAAAGGGGTGTTTGAGGGTGGCGACTACCGTGCCGGCAACTTGACCAATGTACATGGGTGCTCCGAATCAGCGTACGAAAGAAAACAAGGACGCATCACGCATCCCGCTTCACAACATCCACTTCATCCACGATCCCCACCACGGCGTGATCCACCGGCACGAACGTCTCCGGGAGGGCCAGGGCGGCTTCGCGGCTGGCGATGATGAAGACCAGCTCGCCGGGCCCGGCCTGGGCAGTGGCGTCAGCGGCTACGACCGGCTCACCGGCCGGCCGGCGGTCGCGGTCGAGCGGCTGCACGATCAATAGCTTGATGCCTTCAAGGCCAACAGTCTTCTGGGTGGCAACCAGGGAGCCGATGACGGTGGCAAGTTGCATGCTGTTCGCTCGCGTTTGCTGGATTGCGGATCGGATGAACTGGCCCTGATTATAGCGCGTGCCACGGGGGCGCGCAAGCGCGCAAGCGGCGCAAGCGGCGCAAGCGGCGCAAGCGGCGCAAGCAGGGCAAGCAGGGCAAGCAGGGCGAAGTCATTGTGTGGCGGGCGCCGTGTCTGGCAACTGAAGTCTTAAAGGATCCTGCGCGATTGCGGCTACCTGCGCGAGGTCTGCCTGCGCAGACCGAAAACCAATCCGGGCCGCTCGCGGGTGCTTGTGATGGGCTGGGCGGTATGGTAGAATCACCCGCAGTCGGGAACACACGTTTCCATGAGAGCAGGAAAGGGGTTCACCATGAAGAAGCTGGTGGTGGCGAGCGCTCAGCAGCATATGCGGCTTTTTGACTCGCCCGAAAGTTACCGCAAGGAGCTTAACCGGTTCCTCGCCATGGCGCGCGCCAAGGCGGCGCAACTGGTGGTCTTTCCCGCGCTGGCCGGGGTGATGGCTGCCAGCTCCCAGGTCGAAGGGTTCCGCATGAGCCTCCTGAAGCAGGCGGATGAGGGCCGGCGGGCCAAGAAGTCGCTCTGGAGCAAGACGCGCGGTGCACTGGCCGATGGCACAGCGATGTTGTTGGGGGCCAACTTCCGCAAGGCCTTTGTCCAACTTCTGCAAGGTGATCCGGCAGGGCTGGCCGCGACGTATGAGCAAACTTTCAGCGAGCTGGCGAAGATGTATGAGATGACCATCGTCGCTGGAAGCGCGTATCTGGCCGATGCCGGCGGGGTGGTGCGCCATCGGGCCACGGTGTACGGGCCGGATGGCGCTGTGCTCGGCCGCCACGACAAATTGGCGCTCTCGAAAGAGGATGAGGGCCTGGCCACGGCCGGCGATGACTGGCACGTGGTTGCCACGCCGGTGGGCCGCCTGGGGATCTTGCTCGGCGAGGAGGCGCTCTACCCGGAAGCCGGCCGCGTGCTGGCCTACCAGGGCGCGGATGTGTTGGTCGCGTTGGCGGCCGCGGGCAATGAGGCCCTGGCTGCCTACATCCGCCAGGGCGCGCTCGCTCAGGCGCAGGAGAACCGCTGTTTTGCGCTGACCAGCTTCCTGGTGGGCAAGAACTATCTGGCGGCCGACGATGCGTTGTACGGCACCTTCAGCGGCCGCTCGGGCATTTACGCCCCGCTGGAGATGACCCCCCGCTATTCCGGCGTGCTGGTGGAGATGGGCACCGCGGATTCGGAGGGGCTTTTGACGGCCGAGCTGGACCGGGAGCAGCTGCAGCGCCTGTGGGAGACGGGCGTTGAGCCGGTGCGCCGCCGCATGCCGGTCGATCTGTTCGCCAGCTACCTGCCCGCGCTCTACAGCAGCCGGCGGACCCTGGCCGAGACCTGGCCGGGCGGTGCGGAGACATCCCCGGCCCTGCTTGAGGCGCCCGCGACCGTGGCGGCGCTGCCCGACCGGTCAACGGTTGATACGCCGGAGGGCGACGAATAAATCTCTCCGTGGGCAGGTGTCGGCGTTTTGTCTTACGGCGCCAGGTAATCGATCACCAATTCCGGCGGGTAGCTCCCCTCGCGCGTGCTGAAGCCGCGCCATGACGCGTCGTCGCCATCATACTCCGGTCCTCGCAGGATCACGCCATAGTTCGGCGTACTGTACGCCGCCCAACCCTGTACCAACGGGGTCACCGAGAGCTCGTGCCAGCCCCACTCCTCGGTCGCTGGGATCACGATTCCGGCGATCGCTGCCCCATAGCTCGGCTGCAGGGCCCAGGTCACCGAGAGCTCTTCCCAGCGGCTGCTGACCGGGTAAACGGTGACGGTAGCCACGTAGCCGGGCCAGTCCCAGAATGCTTCGTAGAAAACCCGCAGCCGGGCGCTTGTGATCAGCGCGCCTGCCGGGATGCTGCTGAGATCGAAGCGCACCAGGCTGCGCACCACGCCGCCGTTTGCGCCGGTGCTGAAGTCGTACCCGGCGCGCATGCGAGGGGCCGCGCCGGCGTTCCAGGTGGGCGCGCCCTGGCTCACCTCGGCATCCGCAATGGCCGGCAAGGTGCGGAGGACGTGGCCGGGGGTCGCGGTGGGCGTGGGTGTGGGCGCGGCGTGGGCCTGTTCCCACACGATGTTGGGCAAGTAACTGCGCTGACGCACCGCGGCCGGGGTCGCCGTGGCTGTTGCCGTGGCGGGTGCGGTAGACGCCGGCGTGGCTGTGCCGGTGCTGCCGCTGCACGTATAGATCCGCACGTCGTCGATGAACCACCCCCAGTCTCCGCCCATGGAATCGGTGGCCAGGCGGAAACGGAAGCGGATCTTTTTGCCGGCCAGCGAGCTCAGATTCAGCCGGCTGGCGATGTAGCCGTAGCTCGGCCCAACAAAGGCCGAGCGGTTCTGCAGCGGATTGCTGCTCCCCGTGATCTTGCCGGTGTAGCCATTGTTCGTGAGGAGGTTCGCCGTGTCGCGCCACGTGCTTCCGGAGTCGGTGCTGTATTCCAGCACGCCACCATCATAATTCGATGAGTAGGCCTGCTCGAAGCTGTACGCGTGTCGGAAGTGCAACCTGGCCCCGGCGCCGGTCGGCAGGTTGATGTCGCGAGTCATGCGCATCCAGGCGTCGCTGCGCGTGCCGCGCTGATCATCCCCCCACAGGTGGTAGCGCCCGCTGGTGGCATAGCTGAGAGGATAATTGTAAGGGTTGTTGGTTTGCGGATAGTACCAGATATTCGCGCCGACCGTCGCGCCCGAAACCCACAGCCCGCTGCTCAGGTTCTCGAAGTTGTCCAGGAAGAGGTCCACGGGCGTTTGCCCCGCGTCGCAGGCCGGCACATCCGGGATGGGACACGCCGACGGCTGCAGGTTCAGCTCGGTCGCCGCCACGGCCAGCGCCACCTGCTGGCAGTCGGCTGCTGTGATGCCCGCTGCGCCGATCAAGTTCGTGCACGCTTGCGGCAGCAGGTCGTAAAGATCCTGGAAATCGGCGGCCGAGGTGAGCAGTTGAGTCTGCGTTTCGTACCAGATCGCGGCTGCTTTGGGGATGCCCAACCCCGTCACCGTGCGGCCGTTGAAAGCGCCGCCATCCGTCATCAGCGAGGCGGTCTTGTTGACTACGCTGCTGTTGCGATGCACGCCGCCACCATCCTCCGCCCCGCAGTAGTAGCGGGAATCGGTGGTGCGGTCTGGATCACCGTAGGCATGGGGATTGCTCATGTCACGGACGATGCCGTCGGGCAGATCCTCGCCGATCAGCCAGCGCACCTGGGCCGAATCGTCGCCGTGCCCGTTGGTGAGATCGACAAACTCGCCCCAAATGTCCGACAAGCTTTCGCTGATCGCGCCCGATTGCATGTAGTAGAACACGTTTGACGTGTGCTCGGTGACGCCGTGGGTCAGTTCATGGGCGACCACGTCATCGGCGCTGGCATACCCGGCGCCATAGACCATCTGCTCGCCGTCCCAAAATGCATTGGGATAGGGGCAAGGGTCCGTGGCATCCGTGCTGCAAAAGCGTGTGGTGGAGACGAGCGCCATGCCCGCGCCATCCAGGCTATCGCGTTGATGGTAGATCCAGTAGAAATCGTAGGTGTCACCGCTGTATTCGTAAGCCAGGTCGACGTCTGTGATCCCCGAAGCGCTCTGGCCCTCGATGCGGACCGGGCCGTAGCCCGGCAAGCCCGCGCTGCGCTGGTTCCGGTTGTCGTACACGGCCCGGCTCTTGCTATCGGCGTTCTGGTTGAAGTGCAGTGCCACTCCGCCCGTCTGCGCATCGATCAGCACCAGCTCGCGGATGGGCGCGAGGTCGGCCGAACGGACTTCGCTGCGCCAGACGAGCCGCACCGTGCGCGGCTCCGGCGCGCCGAGCAGGGCCGGATCGAACAGCCACAGCGCGGGCGTGATCGCCGTCAGCCGCTCAGGCGCGACGCCGTGCCATTTCGCCACCAACGCCACGGCCTGCGCCTGGGCCGCTTCGGCTGTCAGCGCCGGTGTGATATCGACCGCCGGCTCGGGTGAGATCTCGCCGTTGGCAGCAAGCACGTTGCCGGCCTCATCCAGGTTCACCATCAGCTCGCCGCCGAGCACCGGGATGCCGCGGTGCACTTGTTGGAAGCGCACCGCGGCCCTGCCGGTCGCGGAGAGGGTTTGACCCATCATGCTGAGCTCTGTGGTCGGATCGACCAGCCCGAACAGCGCGCCGTACTGGGTGATGAAGGCGCGCGCCGCATCCTCGGCGGTCGGGCCGCTCGCCGCAGAGTTGTCCTCAACGGCGAGCGGGTGTTGGCGATCGACGCCGAGATAACGGACCTTGCCGGTGTCGGCGTGGTACGAGACGCGCACCCCGCCCTGGGATGCGGCCTGCAACTGTTCCAGCAGCAGTTGGTCCGCTGCGGGGGTGGCCACGCCGGCGCGCGGTTGTGGCGCGCCGGCGATTACAAGCGTTGCTTCCGGCGTGTGTGCCAACACGGCAGGCACGGTGGCCAGCAGAACCGCAAGGACGAGCAAGGCGCTAAGCTGTCTCTTCATAGTTACCGCAGCATCGTTCGATACTGGCGCTCCGTCTGGTCTGCTTCTGTGCTGTCGTGCGCCAGGAGGTCGCGCAGGCTGGGGCCGATTGAGCCGGCATGGCTGGCGTGAGGCGCCTGGGCCGCGAGCGCGGCGCCGTAGTTCACGACCAGTTGGGGCGGGTTGGGTCCCTCGCGCGTGCTGAAGGAGCGCCACGAGGAATTGCTGCCGGATTCCTCCTGCCCGCGCAACACGATGCCATAGTTCGGCATGGAGCCGTTGAGCCAGTTTTGCACCAGGTCTTTGACGTCTAGCTCGAACCAGGCCCAGTTGCTGTTGGAAGCGACGTTGACGCTCCCGTACCCCTGTCCGGCGTTGGGCTTGTTGTTCCAGTTGACGCTTGACTCGGCCCAATCACCGGTCGCCTGGTAGGCTCGGATGCTGTCATACACGTTGGCGTAATCCCAATACCCGATGTAGTAGATGCGCAGCTTGGCGCTCTGCACCCTGGCGCCCGCCGGCACGCTGGCAAGGTTGAACTTGACCACGCTGCGGACGATTTTTCCGTCCGGGTCGAGCGAATCGTCATACCCGACCCACATGTCGCTCGTCGTGCCGATGTTGACGGTGGGGAACCCCTCAAACACGATGGCATCCGCGACGGAGGTCAAGGTGACCGATCCAGAGAGCGGCGTTGGCGTGGCGGTTGGTGTTGGCGTTGACGTGGCGGTTGGCGTGGCGGCTGGCGTCAGCGTCTGGGTCGAAGTCGATCCTGTCGCGAAAGTCGCCTTCAGCGTGTAGAACTGTGTTTCATCGTAGTAGACCCGGGAGTCGTGCGTGTACATCCGGATGATGTAGCGGCCGGTCTGGGTGATGGGGCAGGTGATGACCTCGTTGCCGCTGGCGATTGGGCCGCGGCCGCAGCCGGCGAGCGGAGTCTGGAGGTTACTGCTGTGGTAGATCCAGAGATCGGTGTGGCTCACCAACTTGCCGGGCAGGCGGACCGTCACCACCAGCGGCTGGGCTGTGCTGGGCACCTCTATGTAGTAGTTGTCCTCGATGTCGTTCTTGCAGAATTTGGCCTGGATCTCTTGGTTGGACGCCAACGGCCCCCGCGCTGCCAGCACGTGGTCGTTGGGTTCGTAATCATCACAAAGATTTGCCGGGACCGTCACTGTCGGCGTGGGGGTGAGGCTCGGCGTCAGCGTCGGTTGCAGCATGAGGGCGGGCAGATAGGAACGCTTGACCCCCGGCGTCGTCTGGGCGAACGTGAGGTAGCGCACGAAGTAGGGCAACCCCAGGCCGCCGCCGGGCGTGTAGACCACCGGGTACCAGAGGTACTGCTGGCCGTAGCTGAAGCCCGGGGGCAAGGTGGTCAAGGTGGTGCTGCTCCCGTGGCCGACCGAATCCGAGTTCCAGAAGAGATCGTTATTACCCTGCTGGCCCAGGTGCAGCCAGTATTCGTCGGCCGGGACGTTGCGCATGGTCCACGAGAACGTGATCGGCAGGGGCAGCGTGGCGTTGTGCGCCGGGGCCTGCATCTTGACATCGCCGATGTCGAAGTTGCCGCCGGGTACTGAGCCGCCGGCCGTGAACAACGTGATATCGGGGCCGAGCCAGACGTAAACGCGGCTGGGATCGGTGCCGTTCGGGCCGAACAGCACGAAGAAGCGGTAGCCGGCCGGCAGCGTCGGCGCATTTGTGAAGGCATAGTTGCCGCTGCTGTCGGTCTGGGTGGTCGCGACCACCGTCTCGGTCGATGAATTGTACTGGCGCAGCTCCAGGGATACGCCGGTGGCCGCGACGCCGTTGCTGTTGACGTGGCCGTAGATGCCGGTGGCCGCCGGGGCTGCGGACGGCTGCGCTTGATCGGTCACCAGGTCGGAAGCGATGGCTTGCAAGGCCAGCTCCCGCCCCCCGATGTCCCGCGAGCGGATGGATGCGGCCGGCACACCGGGATCCGACGGCGGCGGATCGGCCAGCGCCGGCGCCGCATACGCGGCCGCCAGCATGGCGATAACGAGCGTCAACGCACCTAAAACGATCAATACGCGCTTTCGAGCAAACGACGGTTCCATGACTTGCCTCCTCTGGCTATCTTCGTGAAGGGTGGTCTACTATATTTGCAGACGCCTTTCTTGGAGCCGAGTTACGGGACGATCCCGGGGGGTTTGGGTGTATTCTGTACCGGTCTGGGTGTATTTGTCGCCGTAGGGCTTGGTGAAGTGCCACCGGAGCCACCTTCGCTGACGAGCCACTTGAACGTGCGCGTGGCGCCGGTCGGGACGATCACGGTGCCCCTGCCCTCCGGGCTGCCCTTGGCCTCACCGCTGTTCCGCCCCACTGCCGACACCTGCCAGCGGAAGGTCCGGTCGCCGGTCACGTTGTCGAAGAGATAATCCGGCAAGGTGACGCTGGGCGTACGTGACCACTGGTAATCGATCCACACCGCCGTATCGTGTGGGAAAGTGAGGGTGACGACGTAGTATTCGTTCGCGGTCAGCCCACGCGCCAGGGGCGACCAGCCCAACCGGATCTGCGCGGTCTTGCCCAGGAACGTGGCGCCATCTGCCGGAGATTGCAGCGCCAGGCTGCCGGTCGGCGGTCGCGTGGCGGGCGGCCGGGTCGCCGTGGGCTTGGCGGCCGGCGGCCGCGTGGGAGTGGGTTTGGCGGCTGCGGCTGCGGCCGGTGTGCTGGATACCGTCGGCGAGGCGGTGGCGCTGGCTTCAGCGGTCGGCGTGGCCGAAGGCTCCGCGCTGGCGGTGGCCGTTGGCTCCGGGGTGTCTGTCGGCGGCACGGGCGTCGGGCTGGGGGGCGCGGTCGCAGTCGGCGGCGCCAGGGTCGGCGTGTTCGTCGGCCGCAGGCCGGCTTGCATCAGGATCTGCTGTGCGGATTCGAGGTCGCCCTGCCGGCACGTGATGCGTTGGCAGATGTCGGCCTGGCTGACACCTTCATCGAGCAGCCAGAGGGCCATCTGGATCGTCCCGCTGGACACGGTGGCGCCCGGCACGGGCGCCCCGCCGGCCTCCAGGGTGCGCTGGATCGCGTCGGCCGCGGGGTCGCCCACGGTGAAGAAGGTTCCGACGGTCGGCGCCTGCCCCTGGGCGTCCAGCCCGTACGCTTCCAACACATACTCTTGCGGAGCATCGCTCTCCAGGTGGATCGTGTCGGTGCGGCTCAGGCCGCCCTCCTGGTTCACCACCGCGGCCACCCCCATCACGACCATGTCGCCGATGGCCGGGTCTTTGCTGCGCAGCACGGTGCCGCGCGGCACGGTGAGCGTCAGGAGATCGGGCACGCGGCGTGTGAGCTTGGCCGTGATGCATTCGCCGAAAGCTGCGCCGGTGCCGCGTAACTGGAGTTCCACCAGGTTTTGCGAGAGCGCCTGGGCCAGGTCGGCGGTGCGCTCTTTCGTCGATGTGCGACCCGGCAGGTGGACCAGCCCCGTGAGGAAGGCGACCGCCACCAGGGCCATCAGCGCCAGCGCCGCCGCGCCGACCAGCAGCGGCCGGTTTTGCCGGAGCCCGCCGATGTTTTGCCGGCGCTTCGCCGCGGCCAGGAGCTGCGAGACATCGCGATAGCCCGGCTCCTCGGCGGCCAAATCGGTCAACAAGGGGATCGCCTGGGCAAGCCGGCCCGCGCCCAATGCGGCCTGCG
>JAPKMS010000276.1 GCA_026645775.1 Anaerolineae bacterium | reverse complement strand
GACTACCTATTGGTTGAAGTTCTGGCTTGCGAGCGATGCTACTTTCGGCCGCGGCGACGGTGTGGCGGGGGTAGTAGATGCTGAGGTGCAACATGATGAGTGCGGGCTCCCATTGCTGGGTGGCAAAACACTCAAAGGGCTGCTGGGGGCCGAATGCGCCGAGATCCTCTTCGGCCTGGGGCAGATGCAACACCCCGACCTGCCTGAATGGGAGCAGGCCGCGCGGTTTCTCTTCGGGGAGCCGGGGAGCGGCATGGCAGAGGCGGCGCATCTGCACGTTGGCGATGCCCAGTTGCCCGCCGACCTGCGCCAGCGCCTGCAGCGTGAATGGCAGCAACTGCCCGAGCATCAGCGCGGGCTGCAGCGCAGCGCCAATCTGGAAGCGCTGACTGCGCTGCGCCGTCAGACGGCCATGGATGCGACCACGGGCGCACCCATGAGGAACACCTTGCGGTCGATGCGTGTGATCCTGCGCGAGACCCCATTTGAGGCGATGCTGACGTTTGACAGCGAGCCACCTGATCGGGCGCGCTGGCTGCTGGCGGCCTGCTGCCAGGCTTTCCGCCGCGCGGGCACCGGGCGCAACCGGGGACGCGGGCGGCTACGCACCGCCCTCTATGACCGCTACCCGACCAACGCACAAACCGGAGCCCCGGAGGAGACGGTGATGGGGGCCTGGTTCGTGGCATTCAAGGAGGCAGTGCTGTGAAAAACGCGCTTACCTTCACGCTGCGGCTGGTGGAGCCGGTGTTGGCCACCCAAGCGCAGAGCAGCGAGGCGAATAGTGCAACGACCCTGGCATACGTCCCGGGCAGCATGGTCCGCGGCGCAGTGATCGGGTGCTATTTGAACGACCACATGCTGGATGCAGCCGATCCGCAGGCGCAACGCCTCTTTTTCTCGGGCGCGGTGCAGTTCCTCAACGCCTATCCCAGCCATCCCGCGCATGCAGAACGCATGTTGCCGCGGCCGGCATCCTGGCGCGTGGAGAAGGACGAGGTTGGGAATCGCCAGGCGCAGCTTCGGGACCTGGCGATCCAGGATTGGGTCTTGGATAACCCGAAGGCGCCGGGAGGGTTATTCGTGTGGCATGGGGACGACGGCGTGCAACTGGTCGATACGCGCCTCCACGTGACCGTGCATACGGCGAGCCAGGATCGTAACCGCAAGGCCGAAGGCGCCAGCCAGGTCTATCGCTACGAAGCGCTGGCCGCCGGCCAGGTCTTTGCCGGCGCCATCGTGGCCGCCAATGCCGATGACCTGGAGTTGATTAAGCCCTGGCTGTCAGAGGTGAATCGGTTGGGCGGTGCGCAGACGGCCGGCTATGGGAGCGTGGTTATCGAGAACATCCGGACGCAAGGTGATTGGCAGGAATATCGCGCGGCTGCGGCCCTGCCGGATCGCGTCGTGATCACGCTGCTGAGCGATGCGCTTGTGCGCGATGGGTCGGGCGGCTTGGCCGACACCCCCGGTGCAGCGCTTGGCATCACGGCTAAGCCGGACAAATCATTCCGGCGTCTGCACGTAGTGGGCGGCTTCAACCGCAAGTGGGGCTTGCCGTTGCCGCAGGGTTGGGCCATCGAGGCCGGCAGCGTCTTCGTTTACCCTGCCGCGGGCCTCGATCGGGCCGCGCTGCAAGAAGCGGCCGCGCAGGGGATCGGCGAAAGAACCGCTGAGGGCTACGGTCGCGTTGCTGTGGATTGGCATACGCAGGCGGCTCAGAAGCAGGGCGTATCGAACAAGCCAAGCGCGCCGGATGTCGAACTGGCACCCATGTCCCCGGAGAGCAAGGCGCTCGCGCAGCGCATGGCCGGTCGGCGGCTGCAGGCGCAGCTCGATCGCTCCCTGGTCACGCAGATCGTCACCCTAACTGGCGGCGCATCTCCCTTCGGTAATCTCCCCAGTGCCGCCCAACTTTCACGGGCCAGGCTGGCCGCGCGGCAGGCCTGGGAGACAGGCCACCTGGCCGCCATCAGCGATCACTTCGACAGCCTCAAAACGGCAGCGAAGGATTGGGAACGGGCGCGGCTACAGCAAACGCGGCTGCTGGATTGGATTAGAGAGCTGGTCGGGCTCGATGATGAAACGTTCAAACGCAAGTTCGAGCTGGCAGCCGGCCTGCCGGAGGTGGCTGGCGAGACCGCGGACATGGACCCGCAAGCCTGGCAGCTCCTGCGAGCCCGCACGACTGCCCGACTGATCGAGTGGGTCCTGAAGCAAGCCGTGAAGCGCAAGAAGGAAGTTGTGGAAGGAGGCCGGCCATGAGCGGCAAAGCACAGTGGCGAAACAGCCGCCAGGTTGTACAGCGCATCATCATCACCGGCACCCTGACCCTGGATACGCCGGCGCATTTGGGCAGCGGCGACACTGAGGGCCTGACCGACATGCCCTTGTTGTACGATCCGCTCGACGGCTCGCCGTTATTGACCGGGGCTTCCATCGCGGGTGCGCTGCGTAACTATCTGCGGGAATACGATGGTGGTTACGGCGTAGTCGAGAACCCGCGGGCGCGCGTCAAGACACGCGCCGAGCGTCTCTTCGGCCACCTGGATGACTCGGTCTCTGATAAGAAGGCCAGCGTCCAGAGCTGGTTGATGATCGACGATGCACGCGGGCGGCGGCCGGAGAAGGGACTCGCGGTTGAATTGCGTGATGGCGTCGCGATCGATCCGGCCACACGCACTGTGGAGACGCATGGTAACAGCCGCGGCCAGAAGTACGACATCGAGCTGCTCGCCGCAGGGACGACATTCGACTTGACCTTCGAGCTCTGGCTGACTGCGGATGATCTCGCTTCCGGCGTACTGCTGAACGGATTGGCGACCGCGTTGCAAGGGTTTGAGTCGCTCGATGCCGGCCGCGGGGGCGCCATTGGCCTCGGCATGCGCAAACGGCGCGGTTTCGGCGAGTGCCATGTCTCCGCCTGGCGCACGTGCATCCATGATGTGACCACCCCGGCCGGGCTGATCGCCTGGCTGGCCGATGACTGCGGAGGAGCAGTTGCCGGGTTGCCGGCGACCCCGGGCGACCCGGACCACCGGCAGGCGTTGCGCATCGAAGCGTCCTTTGAGGTGGATGGCTCGTTGCTGATCCGGTCAGGCGCCGGCTCAGGCGACGACCCCGATATGGTGCATCTCGGCTCCTTCCGGGGCGGCAGGGAGACTCCAATCATGCCCGGGACCAGCCTTGCCGGCGTCGTCCGAGGCCGAGCATTGCGGATTGCCAATACGATGTTGGGACCGGTCAAGGGGGCGGAGCTGGTGAATCTGGTGTTCGGGCAGCGCATCCGCCCCGGGAGCGCGGATGCCCCCAGCGGCAGCCTGGTGACGATCCGCGAGACCGAGCTGACGGGCGGCCGGCACGACCTGGTGCAGAATCGGGTGCAAATTGATCGGTTCACCGGAGGCACCCTGCCGGCCAAGCTGTTCAGCGAACAGCCGGTATGGGGCCGTGAAGCGGGCCAAGCGGGACAGGCGCTGATGCAGCTTGATCTGAGCCTGCGCCAGCCAGCGGAAAATGGAGCCGCTGATTTCGCAGCGGCAGCGGGGCTGCTGCTGCTGGTTTTGAAGGACCTGTGGACCGGCGACCTGGCGTTGGGCGGCGAGAGCAGCGTGGGCCGCGGCCGCTTGCGCGGCCAACAGGCGACGCTGACTTTGGGCAGCCGGCGTTGGGTGCTGGCGGCCGCTCAGGATGGCGGGCTCAGCATCATCGGCGAGAAGACAGAGCTGGAAGCCTGGGTCAAGGCGTTTAACGGTTGGCAGGGGCCGGTCCGCAGCGCCAAGGAGAAGACACAATGAAGCCACGACTGGACGCAGATGTGGAGATAACCGCAGTGTCCGCGCCGGAACTTGCAGAGTGGTTTGCGGAGCAAGCAACCGCTGATATGGCGCTCTTGCTCGCGCACGCGGATGATGGCGTGATCTGGGGCCAAGTTACAGGTGGGAAACTGACCTTGGCGGGCGATGTCATTCCGGAGGTCGAGGTGCCGTTGCGGCCGGCGACGCTGCAACAGGCCCGTCTTTTTGGCCCCGGGGGCGAGTTGCTGCTGTGGCGTGACAATGGCAAGTTTCGTGTGCGACGGATTGAGGATGGTGCAGAGACGCCGAACAACGCCCTGCCACTGGAAGCTTATTGGCTATGGGGCACGCAGGTGATTCGGTCAGCAGGCGGCTTCAAACTCCTGGAGGAGGGGGCGCAGGGGTTGCGCCACGCGCCTCCGATTCCCGGCCTCGCTGACGGACAACGCGCGGCTTTGTTGGTGCGTCACTACCTGGCGCACGATGCCGAAGGTCGCGCGTGGATCTCGGCCAGCCGACTGTGCGGACTACGCAGTGTGGATGCGGAAAAGAGGTAGTCATGAAACTCATACGACACGTCAACCCCACGGATCAGGTGGCCCGGGCGCCGTACAACTTCGTGCCGTTGCCGGACAGCGTCGTGACCGTTGCGCTGAAGGACTTGCCAGCCCAAGACCGCTATGATCCGGATCGCCACACCGGTTACATTGATTGCACGCTCACGACCGAGTCGCCGGTCTATGTGCGCTGCCCATTCACGTTGGAAGAATACCGGCGTGTGCAGAAAGCGACAGAGGACGAGCTCCCGTGGCGGCAGCGGGCCAAGAACATCCCGGATTTCTTCTACACCGATCCGGCGAAAACCCCGCGCATTCCCGGCAGCAGTCTGCGTGGAATGCTGCGCGCCCTGGTGGAGATCGTCGGCTACGGCAAGATGGAGGCCGTGACTGACAACCGGTTGGTCTATCGATCGGTCGGCGACACGACGAGCCATGGCGAAACCTATCGCAATCGTATCATGCACTATGACGGGCAGGGTCGCAATCGGGAGGGCAGGCCCTGCCGTCAGTATACGCCGTTGGTCCAGGCCGGGTACATGCATCAGGGCCGGACCGGCGATTGGTGGATCCGGCCGGCGCAGAAGGTCAACGGGACAACCTTTGCCCGCATTCGTATTGACGATATTCCAGCCAAACTGGAGCGTTTGCCCGCCTGTCGCAACGCCGAACGCATTTACATTCAGCCCAGCAACTTTGACTATCAAGAGGTGCGCGGCGGCTTTCTCCAGGTGCGATCCGCGCGCGTCCTACGCATGTCGGACAAGCCAGGTGCAGGACTGATCGAGGGTGCGCTGGCCCGCAGCGGCGACATAGCCTCCAAGCGCAGCGAGGCGGTTGTCCTCCCAGAAGACGGCACCGAACCGCTCGTCCGCATACCCGAGGACATGATGATCGCCTATCGGGAGCAGATCAGCCAGGAGCAAGAGGCGCTGCTCGGCAAAAATGGCGTCCTGAACGAGGGGCAGCCGGTGTTCTATCTGATGGAGCGCGGTAAGCTGGTCTTCTTCGGCCACACGATGATGCTGCGCTTGCCGTATTCGCATGCGCCTCTAGATTTTGTACCTGACTCCTTGCGCAAAGCGGACCAGGTGGACCTGGCGGAAGCCATCTTCGGCTATACCAAGAAAGCGGGCGAGGGCATGGCGCGGGCCTACGGCGGTCGCGTCTTCGTGACCGATGCCGTGCTGGGACCGGGACAAGCCGACATCCTGCTGGATCATGGCAATATCATCACGCCAAAGATCCTGGGCACGCCGAAACCGACGACCTTCCAGCACTATCTGGTGCAGACCGAGCCTGACCGGGTCGAGATTGGGCAGACCAAGGACGGCCGAGCCAAATATGAGAAGCGGCTGGCCGACTACGCGGCCGACTCGCCGGGCCGGACGGTGATCCGCGGCCACAAACTGTACTGGCACAAGGGCAATGTGGCCGCAGCCGACGTCCAGGAAGAGCTGAACAAGCTGCGCGATGAGCGCGGCCAGGAGAAGACTAAGGACACCCAGCACACGCAGATGAAGCCGGTGCGCGCCGGGGTGCATTTCAAGTTTCGGCTCTACTTTGAGAACCTATCGCCGGTGGAGCTAGGCGCGCTGCTGTGGACCCTTACGCTGCCGGGCGAGCCGGGCAAGCAGTACCGGCATAGCATCGGCATGGGCAAGCCGTTGGGACTGGGTGCGCTCAAACTGGAGCCGCACCTGATCCTATCAACGCGCGCGCAACGGTATGCCACCCTGTTTGAGGACGCGGGGTGGCTGGAGGCGGTTAAGCCTGTCGCGGCAGAGGCAGCGATGCATTACGTGCAACGATTTGATGCCTTTGTGCGCGAGAAGATCGGCGCAGACGAAGCGTCTGCGTTGGCGGCCGTTGACCGCATTCACATGTTGCTGCGCCTGCTGGAGTGGCCTGGCCCGCGGCAGGAGCTGACGCGTTACCTGGAAATCGAACGACCAGATCCGAATCCGAATCTCCGGCGCGGTAAGATCAATGAGTACAGAGACCGGCCCGTGTTACCCGATCCGTTGCACATCGAGGCTGCCGAGCAGGGCAGTGCGTCCCAGCAACCCAGCGGCATGCGGCCCCAGGGTGGCTCCTGGCAGCCGGCACGTGGGGCCGCGTCGACACAACCCGGCGTCAGGCCGCAGGCGACGCCTCACCCAGGCCCGGCAGCGTCATCGCAAAACTCGCCGCCGCGACCAACGGTCACCCCGGCGCAGCCCGCCGAGTCTCCGTCTCAAAAAACGCCGCCGTCGCCGGCCAGGCAGACCGTGCTCAGTCAGCCTGCTTCAGCGGCCGCAGTCGAAGCGGGGATGCTCCTGGAGGGCAAGGTCGTGCGCACGGAACCGGCGCGCATCGTGGTTGACATTTGCGGTGAGGAAGCTACCCTGCCCAGGGAGGCGGTCTCACCGCCCATCCGAGATGATTACGACTTGCGTGAACGCTTCCCCAAAGAGAAGACCTTGCGCGTGTGGGTCAAGGGCCGCAACAAAGCAGGACGGATCCAACTGACAATGTTGAGGTCATAATATGACTGTCGAAGCCTTCCGAATGCAAAACTTCATGGGCTTCGAGGATAGCGGCTGGATCGAGTTGCGACCGATCACTTTGCTGTTCGGTCGCAACTCGGTTGGCAAGAGTGCTATCTTACGAGCACTGCTGCTACTCCGCCAGAGTCTCAACAGCCCACCGGACAAAGGTCCCTTTCTCTTTATTAAGGACAACGAATTTGACTTCGGCGATTTCCGAGATCTCGTGCGCGGGCACCGGACTGAGCGCTCAGTGTCATTCTGGTTTCAGTGTCGACTGGAGGATCAAAAGAATGACCGTTGGCGCGCAAAGTACGCCCTTCAGGAGCTTGGTGCATACGGAGAGGTTATGCGCGTCCGTCTGACCTACCGTCAACCGCCGCAAAAGAAGGTCCAGAAACTGTGTGCTATTGACTTATACGATCAATCAGGCAGCCTGATCCTTCAGGCCACCGCGCCAGCCTTATCAGGGGCTGAACGCGGAGCATGGGTTTTCAGTTCCGAGTTCTTCGATCCTTATGCGGAGATCAACCGTGACCTATGGTCATCTCTTGAGTTTTTCACATCTTCAGGCTTCTTACCTTGGATTCGTGCCATCGACGGTAGCCTTGCAATTTCTGATCCAGACGATCCGAATGCAGCTTCTGCATTCGACGAGATCTTCCATCAGTTACTACACCTTCTGGGGGGCTTTCGCGCTAGTGTTAGCACCACGCTTGGGTCTTTGGAATATCTCGGCCCGCTTCGTGAAGAACCGCAGCGATTCTACTATGTTTCAGGGCAGGCTAGCGGGTTGGCGCAACGTGGTAGGCACTTTGTGCGCAGTCTGCTGAATGCTGATCCGGCGCTGATCAGTAATGTCGATAACTGGTTGAACGATTCTGGATTTGGGGTTCGCTTGGAATTGAAACCGCTTGATGGCAAGCAGACATTGTACGAACTGCGGCTTGCAGAGACTGGTCGATTCGGAGACAAACGATTCAGCGCGGGTATACGCGAGGTTGGCTTTGGACTCTCTCAAGCGCTGCCCGTGATCGTACAAACGATGCTTGCGCCCGAAGGGTCAACAATACTCATCGAACAGCCCGAACTCCATCTTCATCCCGGAGCCCAAGCCGAGTTGGGGGATTTGTTCATGCGGGCGACGGCAGGGCGTGGCATACGTCTTCTGGTAGAAACGCATAGCGAACATCTAATCCTCCGGCTTCAGCGGCGTATTCGTATGGGAGCACTTGTGCCGGATGTCATCAATGTGAGTTTTGTAACTAAAAACGCCGGTTTGTCCACGTGTCATCATCTGCGCTTGGATCGCGAAGGCGATTTCATCGATGAATGGCCTGAAGGATTCTTCAACGAGCGGTTTTCTGAGATTTTTGAGACCGGTGACAGAAACCCGCCTGGGCTGAACAGATCAAGGATGTAGGCTATGTTGTTTCGTACCATCCATATCCCAGCGGTTTACACGCTGCCGCCATCAGGAGGCGCACATGAACTGATCCACTGTTCATTATTGCTGCTGATTCTGGAGGGTTTCGTCGGCAATGGACTGATCCTGGTCGATGAAACAGGCCAAATCAGAAAGGCGATCAGCGACGCTGTACAGAACTGGCCTCCCGACTATCGTAAGAAGGGGGAGGAGATTCTCATTCAGCTCGACAAACGAAACCGTTTCGTAGGTGTTTCTACTGCAGAAGACATAACACCGCCGGCTTGCCCTGAACCGCTCTGTCAGCTGGCCCTGAAGATAGCGCAAAGCGAGGACTTTGATTTGTGTCTGGCAAAGCTGAACTGCAGCGACTGCATGAGTCTACCCGGTGCAGTTGATCCTTTATCATATAGCGCAACAGGGGCAATAGTGGCAATACTGAATCGGGGATCAGTAGTGCTAAACGATGGTGAATGGGATAAAACGCTTTTTGAAGCAAATGTACTCTACCCAGTTCTCCGTCATGCTAAACATGTGAAGATCATAGACCGCTGGGTCGGGCGATCGCTCGAATGGAAGGGCGGAACGTTTAGAATCGCCGAGAACTACGCTCGAGCCCTCCAATGGATATTTGAGCAGTTCGTAACAACAGTTGGCGGCAGATACACCAGCGGTTTTGAAGTCTTCTGTGGTATTCGAGACCGAGACTGTCATGGCCATGCAGAAGATGCAGCTCAGACTCTCAAACGTTGGGCTGCCGATCGCACGAATGAGTTTGGCTATCCGATGACAATACACGTCAAGCTCGAAGTGCCCACTCAGGAAATGCGGCACGATCGATATCTCATAACCGATCAGGTCGCTATTCACGTTGGGCGTGGCATTGATCTATTGCAGCGTGATTGCCGGCATGTGCGCGACGTGACATTGGGTATAATCCAAGACCCTGGTAAGATAGAAACTGAAGTTAAGAACCTAAAGGAAATATTCTGAGCACCCTATGCTGCTTCTCAACTTTTCCCACTCCCTCACCCCCGCCCAGCTCAGCCAGCTTGAGGCGCTGACCGACGCGGGGGTGGAGTGGGTGATCGCCGTGTCAGCACAAGCACAGGGCAACCCGTCTGATTGTTGACGGAGCATTCTATTTCTGTTGTACTGACAATCAGACGATCAGAATGTCAGTATGGCAGAAAGGAGTTGTGCTATGCGGAGCTTTACGATCCAGGTGGCTCAGCGCGGGCTGGTGACTTTGCCGCAAGAGGTGCGGAAAGCGCACAATATCGAGCCCGGCCAGCAGATGACCCTGCTGGACCTGGATGGCGTGTTTGTGCTCAGCCCGCGGCCGTCGCAGGTGGATGCATTGGCCGCGAGGATCACCCAGGAGTTGACGGATCGCGGCGAGACGTTAGCGTCTATGCTCAAGGCGCTGCAAGAAGTGCGAGACGAACATGCCTGAGCCCCGCGTGTTGTTGGACACCAGCGCGTTTTTTGCAGCAGTGCTGTCTGAGGGCGGCGGCAGTCGGGCCTTGGTGCGGCGGGGGGAGTTGGGCGCAGTCAGTTTGTGGGTGGGCCTATCTATGCTCCAGAAAGCCGATGAAGTGTTCCGCCGGAAGGCCAACGACCTTCGGCCGCCGCTGGCGGCGCTGCTGAGCCGGCCGAACATCGGGCGATCGCCGGTTCGGTTGTGAGTTACAAACCGGATGCTGAAGTTGTGGCCGAGGCGCTGGCGGTCGGCAGCGCCTACCTGGTGACGGATGATGCGGCGCACCTGCTGCGCAATCCGCAGATGGGGGAGCTGCCGCTGCGGGTCGGTACGCCCGGCGACTGCCTGGCCTGTCTGCGCCAGCAGTGGGCAAAAGGCACAAAGACGGAATAACCGCGGGTTGCCTTCACACGGTCGGGCCCAAGCGTTGCACACCAGGGAGGTCGGCGACACGCGAGAGCCACTCGATCTCGTCGAAATCGCCATCAAAACTGAGGATCCAGCCCAGGTCGAGTTCCTGGCAAACCAACGCAATGAGCGCGTCGTTAAAATTGAGCCGCCCGCCGTGGTCCCGACAAAGCCGCAGCACTTGTTCGTACAGTCGTTGCCCGGCGACGGAAATCCACGTGATCTGCGCGGCTGGCGCCAACGAGGCCAGCTCATCGAGCAGCGACCCGAACTGGCCAGAACGTTTCTGTTCTTCGGCGCGGCGGCCGATGACGCCGATTGCTTCGTTGACGACGCAGTCGAAATATACGAGCGGCGCATTCACGGCAAGCAGCGCGTCGCGCAGCGTCACGGCGACCGGGTGCCATTTGTCGTGGGCGTCTGTCAGGGCAACCAGCACATTGGCGTCAATTACCACCGGTATCGTTGTCATAGAGGGCCTCGGTGTCCGCTAAGGCATCACCGCCCAGGTGAACCAGGCCGGTCAAAGCCGCGAGGGTGGTGGGCGGCGCCGTTCGCAGCTCGATCGGGGGTTGCGGCGTGGTCAGCAGGGGTTCTTCGGTCTTGATCTGCTGCCGCAAGAAGCGCGCAAAGTTCAAGACCTCCTTTTGCTGGGGCAAGGGCAGCCCGTCAAACACCTGGAGCAACTCAGGGCGAAATCGGGCGGCGCGGGCCTTGGGTTTTGCTGTTACAGGGGTGGTCGCAACCATTTGGGCCTCCTTCAATTATGCGCAATTATATACTGGAATCGGAAAAATCAACAGTGATGACGCTTCTCAACTTTTCCCATCCCCTCACCCCCGCGCAGCTCGCCCAACTCGAGGCGCTGACCGGCGCGGGGGTGGAGCGGGTGATCGCCGTGCCGGCGCAGTTCGACACGGGGCAGCCGTTTGTGCCGCAGGTGGCGGCGCTGCTGGCCAAGGTCTCGCTGACCGCGGAGGAGTGGCAGACGTCGCCGCTGCTGATCGTGCCGCCGGCGCTGAACTTTATCACTGCGGTGCTGCTGGCCGAGCTGCATGGCCGCATGGGCTATTTCCCGGCGATCGTGCGGCTGCGGCCGGTGGCCGAGAGCGTTCCGCCGCGCTTCGAGGTGGCTGAGGTGATCAACTTGCAGGCGGTGCGCGAGCGTGCGCGACGTGCGCGGTAATCTGTGGAGGTTTTCAGTGAATGAACTCGCCCTACCCAAAGTCAAGCGCCACAAGACAGGGTTCACCGATTTTGTGCAGAACGCGTTTGGACAACCCAGCCTGACCCTGGCGCTCACGGCTTTCCTCTTGGGCCTCCTCGGCAATGCCCTGGCGAACCTGCTGGGCAGTTGGAACGTGTGGGGCATCTCAGGCAATTGGATTATCGTGTTCGTGATCGCACTGCTGGTGACTGGTCTGTGGTCTGTGCAGCGCCAGCATGCTCGCCGAGGGGAAGTGGAGATCAGCGTGTGCGCGCCGGAGGGCAAGGCCGGTCTGATCATCCTGCTCAGCACGCTGAATCCCTTTAGCACCGGCACAAAAGAGGAGGCCACCCAACGACAGCAGGCGGTCAAAGCTGCGGCCACCTGGATCGCGCAGGCTGAACCCGCTAACCTGAGAGCGGCCGACTTCCAGGCGCTGCTCAATACCAACCTCGAGCCCGCGTTACGGGCTTTGGAATGGCATCTGGCCAAGGCGACACTGGAGCACTGTTGGACCATCGGCTCACCAGACGAGCCGACCGTGGGGAATCAAGCAGGCGTCAGCGGCTCCGCGTGGCTCGGGGAGATCCTGAAACGCTGGTATGAATGCCTGCACCCTGCTACCGGCGTTACGTTTCACGCCACCCAGCAGGTGCCGGCGCGCAATTACGGCCAGCTCTGGGCTACCGTGGACCGGGTCTTCGGCGCCGCTTCGCTGAAACCGGAACACATTATCTGCGATATCACCGGCGGATTGAAGCTGATGAGTATCGGGGCGGCCTTGGCGTGCCTTGAGGAAGGTCGCACAATGCAATATATGGACAGTGCCCGAGATTGGAAAGGCGACCCTGTGCCCAAGGGCCAGATGGAACCGGTGTTGATCGATATTACACCGTACCTGGTGTCATGATGCTCATCTCGATTCTCCTTACCCTCACCCCTGAAGCTCCGGCGACGCTGCCGCCGGAGCTGGGGCGCGCGGTGCAGGCAGAGACGCTGGCGCGGCTGGGGCAGGTTGACGCCGCGCTGGCCGAGGCGATCCATGCGAGCGCTGGTCCCAAGCCGCTGACCTGCTCCGGACTGGTGGCTGCCGCACCTGCGGCGGAGCCGCGCCATCCGGCCGATAGCGTGCCGGTGCGGCCCGGCAGCCGCTATCTCGTCCGGGTGACCGGCCTGATCGAGCCGGTGAGCCGGGCGCTGTTTGCTGGGCTGGTCGAGCAGCCGCCGGCGCGCTGGATGCTGCACGGGCAGCCGTTTCGTGTCCTGGAGGCGGTCTGCGACCCAGCGCGCGCTGGCTGGACGGGCCAAACCAGTTGCGAAACCTTGGCCGCCGCCGCTCTGCAACGCGGAAGTCACCTCCCCCAGGCGGTGACGCTGGAATTCATCAGCCCGACGGCGTTCAAGTCGCAGGAGATGCAGGTGCCGGTGCCGCTGCCGGGGCTGGTGTTTGGCAGCCTGACTGAGCGGTGGAACGCGTTCAGCGCGGTGGCGTTGGACCCCGACCTGCGCCGCTTTGCCAACGAGCGGGTGGCGATCAGCCGCTACCGGTTGGAGAGCAAGCCTGTACCGACCAAGAACAGCGCGCTGCGCGTGGGCGGCGTCGGGCAGGTGACGTACACGGCGTTGGATGATGACCGTTACGCCGTCGCCGCGCTCAATATCTTGGCCGATTTTGCGCTGTACAGCGGCGTGGGAGTGCAGACGGCCACGGGGATGGGGCAGTGCCGGCGGGTGTAGCGAATCAACGGAGATGGCTGTGGGCGGTGTAACGGCAGTGGAGGCGGCGGGTGATGATTGGCGCCGGTGCGGGTGATGCGCCGCGACCGAAGTTGTTGGTGCTGCTGTTGGGGGGTCGGCCGTCCGGCATGTTCTTCCTGGCCGCGCAGCTTCAACCGCAGCAGATCGCGCTGATCGCGTCACGCGATTCCCAGAAAGATGTGCCCGAAGTGGAAGGTACGCTCCGGCGCCTGCTGCCGCGCGTACGCTTTGTGGACCTCGGTGAACATCGCCTGGTTCAGCCCTATCGCAGCGTCGAAACCCGGCGCGCCATCGAACACGCGCTGGCTGCGGCGCCCGATCTGGCACCCTGCATCAGCGCCACCGGCGCGCCGCTGCCGATGAGCATTGCCGGTTATGAAGCCGCCAAGAAGTCCGCCTGTCCGATCTATTACATAAACACCAACAACAGCGAGGCTATCGACCTCACCGATCCGGAAGCGACCGCGCCGTTGGCGATCAAAGTCTCAGTCGCGACCTATCTTGCGTTCTACGACTTGCTGCCGGACTCTCGGCACCGACCACCGGCGCATGATGACGGTGGTCAATGGCTGGAACAATACGTGTGGCAGGCGGCGCAGTCCTTGCGCTATGAGGGCCAACCGCTGTTCGACGAGTGTCGGCAGGGCTTCCGCTTTAAACGCGTGGAGGCTGGCCGTGAGATCGACTTTATCGGTGTGCGGCACGGCATGGCGCTGATCGCATCGTGCAAGACTGGCAAGGACGCCCGCAACAAGGTGCATCTGGACGAGTTGGAAACGATCGCTGAGCGTCTCGGCGGCCGGTATTGCGTACGCCTCTATATCACTGATCAGACCCAGCCCTCGCTCACCCCCGACGGCATCGACCCCTGGGCGCAGTTTTTGACCCAAGCGCGCGCGGCACGCATTGTCGTGGTGACCGGCGGCGATCTGGCGCGCCTGGGCGAGATCTTACAGCGCGAAATGCTCACTCCCACCTATCCCCGCCGTTGACACGCAAATTTCCGCTGATTTTACAAGCAGGCTAGGCGCGCGCCGCGTTAGCTGCTACGCTGATCCCGAATGCCGGGAGCAGGCTGGGCTGCGTTCTGACGCCTGACCGCGGCCGTGCGCCCCGGCAAGACGCGGAACTGACACGTGAGGGTGAGCCGGGCGTTCTGCTGCCTGGGTTCCAGTGCCACTCTGAAGGGCAAGCTGAAATTCAAAGCCGTATGCAGGTGACTACCTTCCAGAAAGAGGCCATCAATCAACGCGCGCCGATCGGCGCGGAGTGGGATCGGCAGTTCGATCAACTGCTCGACGTAGCGCGCCGTCGGTTGACGAATGAACCAGCGTGTGCCCTCGAGCAGCGCCACCGCATCTTCGTCGCTGAGACGCGGGCCGCAGGTGGGCTGCACAATCAGCTGGGTGGCGTCGCTGTTGGCTGGCGCAACTACCGGCAGCCACAGGCCCAGCTCACTGGCCGCGCCGTTGACCAGGGGCAGCGTGAAGGTGGGACCATGGAGCCAGGGACGGCGCTGTTGTGCCGTGTAGTCCTTGAGCACCGCACTTGGGCTGGTAGCAGAGCGACTGACGTGCGACCGGGCAGCCCGTTGGGCCAGGAGCCGTCCGATGGCGTGGGCCGCGTCGTGCGTTACGGCATCGGGGATCTGGCGCCGGATGGCCCCCCACACTTCAGGGCTGCGCGTGAGCGGCCAGAAGTTGCAGCGCAGGAAGGCCTGGATCAGGGCCACCCACGGCTCCTCCCGGACCACATCGAGTCCGCAGCGGGCCGCGATCTCGGCCAGGGGCCACGTGGGTGGACGGTCGAAGGCATCCGTGCGCAGCCGATAACAATGGTTGAAACGGCTGTGGGCAACCTCGGTGACCAGGCCCAGGTCGGCAAGCATTGCGATGCCATCACCGACCTTCGCGGCGACTTGTGCACTGGGCAGGATGGTTTGGGCGCGCTGGCGCAACTCTTTCACATAGGCGGTTACCTCAAGCGGCTGGCCCACGGCGACCAGGGCGCCCGCCTTTTCGGCTGTCATCTTCGCCAGGAACGCCAGCAAGGCCGCCCGCGGCGCCCACTGGCCCTGGCCCAGCCACGCCGGCCAGCGGCGTTGGATGTGGGAGCGCGGCACATACAGCACCCCTGCGCCAGCGAAGTTTGGCCAACCGGCCAACGCGTAGACGTGAGCGGCTTTGGTGTCATGGCGATCGACATGGAGCCAACCGCGGGCGATCAGCGCTTTGAGGTAGCGCAGATAGGTGGGGTAGCTCACGACATTGGGCAGCTGCTCGGGATTCTCACGCGTCCAGTAGGCCTCGTTGCGCTCAGGCGGGAAAACTAGCAAGCCGTCCGTGCCGCTGTTCATGGCCAGCAGCAAATGGCGCGTGTCCAGATCGCCGGTCTCCTGTACGTCGGCCAGCCATTGTAGAGGTACGGCGTAGAATAAGCCGGGAACAAACGGAAAGGGATGATAGACGCCAGGCGCATCGTTGAGATCGGGCATAGGCGCTGCTCCATGGCCGGTGGCGTGAAGTTGCGCTCCCCGGCCAGAGACATATAATGCAATGTGTAACCGGGCCTGAGCCGACAGCGGACCCGGCGAGCCGGCACACCCCATCCGCTGCGCCGGGGGAAGCGCCGTCAAAAGCTCTTCCGGTCACCAACAGTCGGGATGGCGGTAGCGCGGCTGGGTGGGAACGGCGCTACCGTCTGTTTTGCCAACACCATTTTACCACACCTGTGCGGGAGCGAGCTGTAAAAAGACGGCGATTTGCACAATCGCATACATCTTGAAAGCGATTTAACGCCAGGGCACGACATGGCGCGACGGATCTGCTTTACTTAGGCCAGACAACGATAAGTTGTCTGGCCTTTTTAGTTGCTGCTCCGGTGTTGTGTAAGACCGGAGCGGGCGAAAGGCTCCTAAGTATAAGCAGATAGTGCTGGAAAGGAGACGAGCATGCGTAACCGTAAGCGAGTTTGGGTGGCGGACGACGCGGCAAACCTGGCCCAGGATCGGGACACCGGTTGGCGGGTCAATCACGAGGCGCTGCTGGCTTACGCCGCGCACCTGGGCATCATCGTCCAGGCGGGCATCTACTTTCCGCGTTACAACGGGATGGAGCGGGAGCGCAGCCAATTGATCGGCCTGAAGCAGGCGGCCGGTTTCACCGAGATGGAAGTGCGTCCTGTGCGGCAACGGCCCGACGGCGCCTACAAGTCGGATATCGACACGGTGATTACGATGGTGGTGTGGGGTGCGGCAGTGGCAGGACAAACTGACATCGTGGTCCTGGCCACGGGGGATTCGGATTTTGTCCCATTGGTGGAAGGCTTGGTGCAGCGGGGGATCGAGGTGCACGTGATCGGGCCAGACAATGGAACAGCGATCGAGCTGGCGGTGGCAGCCAGCTGTTTCGTGTATGCCAGTCAGGTGCCGGGACTGGTGGAGATGGCAGCCAGCGCAAGCACCGGCTCAGCAACGCCGCTGGCAGCCGCAACCAGCGAGGTGCGGTATGTCAACCCAGTGGTGGCGGAGCGCCCTGCGCTCAACGGCAATGGCCATCGGGCGCCGGCTGCCCCGGCGCTGCAGAAGCCGAATTAACGATCAAAACCCAGGAGGTTGCGATGAGTATCTTCAAGCGGGTCGAAAAACGGTCGTGTGGATGCTGTTTGTTGGTGGCAATCGGGTTCCTGCTGCTGGTAGCGGGACTGGTTTTTCTGATCGTGCGGGCCGCCAGCGCGGAAAGCGAGCTGCCGCCGGCCTACGACGTGGTCCTGCTCTCCGACCAGAGCACTTCGATGTGGGACTGCGACGGGATCGGGACCGACCCGGAGCTGCTGCGGGTGGACGCCACCCGGCTGTTCATCAATATGCTGGGCGCGGACAGCAGCGCCCGGTACCGGCTAGCGCTGCTGCACTTCGGCGGTACGGTGGAACAGGTGGCCGCGTTGACCGACCTGGCGGATGCGACGGCCCGTGAGGCGCTGATCGCAGCCGCCAGCCACCCGCAGCCGCTGCGCTGGACCGATCACCTGCTAGCGCTGCGGGCGGCCGGGCAGCTGTTGAACGATGCCGGCCAACCGAGCAGCCAACGCCTGATCGTGCTGCTGACGGACGGCGAGCCGGCCCCTAACCCGAGCATCTACCCTGGCAACTACGACGAGACGGGCTATGTGGCAGCCCTGCAAGCGGCGGCGGCCGAGCTGGCCCAGGCTGACACGACCCTGGCGGTGGTTCTGCTGAGCGACACACACACCAGTTGCGGCCGGCGGGCGGCCGCGGACTGGGCCGGCCGCTGGACGACGCTGGCCGAGGCGACGCCCGGCGGCGCGCTGTATACCGCCAGCCAGCCCGCTGAACTACTGCCGATCTACCATGCGATCGTACGGCAAATGTTGGGCGCCACCGCGGGCGCCGCCCAGGCAACTACGGCGGTCCTGACGCCGGGCGCACCCTTCGTGGTCGATGTACCAGTGGCCGAGCCGTTAGCCAGCCTGATCCTGACCATCTGGAAGCGCAACCCCGCCACAACGGTCGAGGTGCGCGCTCCGGCGGGGCAACCCGTGACGCTGGGCCAGGCCGATGTGACGGTGACCGGCCAGGGCCCGGCCGGCCGTGAGGAAGTGTGGCGGGTGGCCCAACCCGCCCAGGGTACGTGGCAGGTGATCCTGGCCGGACAGGGGCGGATCAGCGTGTGGCAGGACCGGCTCCTGCTGCCGACGCCGACAGCCAGCGCCACGCCGACGCCCAGTCCCACCCTGGCGCCGACCCGGACACCTACGCACACCTGCACGCCGGCCGCCACCCGTACACCGACAGCCAGCGCCACGCCGCGCCCGACGGTGACGCCGACGGTGATACCCTCAGTCACTCCGGGGATGCCGTTGACGGCCGCCGGGACGGCGCCGGCGGGAGGGCGCGGCGGCGCCGTCCGGTCGGCCTGGCCCCTGTGGGCCGGCGGCGGGGCCACACTGGGGCTGGCGACCCTGGGGCTGATCGCCGTGCGCCGCCGGGGCCCGTATTTGACCGGGCAGTTAGCTCCCGTAGCGATTCCGGCCGGCTCGGCGCTGGCGCTGCCCCGTGATCTGGGCCACGAGCGCCGGCGGCAGGTGATCCTGGGGCGCCGCGGGGAGCATACCTGGCGGCTGGAGGGCTGGTCAGGCGCGGTGCGTCTGACGGCCGCGAGCCGCCGCTCGGTCACGATCAGTCCTCTGGACGGTGAGGCAACGTTGGATGGGCAGCCGCTGCGTCACGCCACGTCCCTGGAAGACGGTGCGGTGATCGGCTGCGGCGAGTATCAGATTCGGTACGAGAATTTGTTGGCCTGACAAAGTTCAGCAAGAGGAGGGTCTCATGGACATGCACAGCGACGGCAATGAAAGTCGAATGGCAACCCAATTCACGCCAAGGAATGGCAATTTGAAAGGAGGCGCTCCGATGAATCCTGTGACAATGCCGGAAATGACTTCTACAACCGCAGCGGTCGCGCAGCAGTTGACCGCGCTGGTGGGCGCGCCGCGCACCGCCACGGTCAAACCGACGCCCTGGCGGCAGGCCACCGCCGGGAGCCGCCCGGCGCGGGTGCGGCTGGATCAGGCGCTGCTCTTTGTGGGGATCGGCGGTTCGGGCCGGCAGATTGCAACCCGGCTCAAGGCCGCGTTCATCGAACGTTTTGGCCATGTGCCGGAGAATGCCATCATCCAGGCCTTCGACAGTGCGGAAGATCCTATCTCCGTGCGGGAAGGCCGGCGGGGGCGCGTGGTGACGCTGGAGACCGGAAGCGAGTTTTTCCTGCTCGAACGGGTGCCGCTGGCCGGCATGCGCCGG
>JAPKMS010000275.1 GCA_026645775.1 Anaerolineae bacterium | reverse complement strand
TGGCGACCCCCTGCCAGCCGCGCACGCGTTCCCGCAGAAACACGACCCCCAGCAGCACATTCACCAGCGGATTGATGAAGTAGCCCAGGCTGGTCTCTACGATATGGCCGTTGTTGTTCGCCCACAGGTAGGTGAACCAGTTGACCGCGAGCAGCGCAGCCGAGCCCACGAGCGGCACAGCCAGCGCGGGCCGCGCCGCGACCCGGCGCAGCAACCCCCCGTTTCGCTGCAGGGCCAACAGCCCCAACACCACAACAAACGACCAGACCACGCGGTGGCTGAGGATCTCTTGCGGTGGAACCTGCTCGATGGTCTTCCAGTAAATTGGGAGCAGCCCCCACGCGATATACGCGCTCAGCGCGATCAGGGTGCCTCGGTTCATAGCGGGGAATTCCTCTGCGTCAGGCTGTGTCGGGGTTTCGGTTCGTGCGCACGGGCCGCTCACGTTTACCATCTACCAACAGGTGGAGGAGCGCCAGGATCGGGTGCCGGAACAACATGCGGGGGCCGGCATAGCGCATGACCTGGCGCATGCGCGCACGCATGTCAGCCCGGTAGCAGTGCACCGGACATTTGGCGCAGGTGGTCTTATTCTCCTGGAAGGGACACTTTTCCAGCCGGAGGCCGGCATAGGCTTGCAGGTCGGCGCACTCGGCGCACAGGCGTTTCCCACCGGTGGCGTGGTGGCCGCGGCAGTAGATGCGGATCATGGCCTCCAGCGTGCGGGCTTCGCGCGTCATGCGGGGATGTCGGTTGGCTATTTGGCTGTTTTGCACGGAGTTGCTGCCTCGGTCGAAAGGGTTGCCGCAATGGCCGGACTATGATAGCAGATTTGGCCCGGAGCGCAAATGACTTTTGTCGCCTGCGCCAGGCTCGGTGCGGCGAACCCTTTCGATAGAAGCCGGGCAGCTACCGCGCGGCGCGCTGGATCAGCAGCGGCAGCCACGCTTGCGACCTCACCGGTGACGGCAACCGCGCCATCGAGGTCGAGCACGCCTGGGCGCTGACGTCATCGAGGTACATCCAGGTGCGCGGGCTGGCGTTGATGTCGTCGTTATAGACCTCGAAGTAGAGCACGACGCTCTGACCGCGGTAGGGTGTCAGATCGTACTCGGCGCGCTGCCAGGTAGTCGCGTGGGTCAGTGTCTTGAAGAGGGTCTTGATGACCGCGTAGGTGCCGGGTTTCAGGAGCAGTGCGCGTTGGAAGTCGCCGCTGGTCGCTTGGGTGCCGGGTCGGCGCCAGAATGCCAGCGTGACCGTGTCGGCGGCTGCGGGGACGGTGATGGTCTGGTAGACGGTGGAGTAGCTGGCGCCGTCGGGCGCCAGCTCACCCAACAGGTTGCGCTCGGGTGAGCCCGGCGGCGCCGCGGCTGCTCCCTGCGCGCTGGCAGCGCCGGCGGGGACCACGCCCAAGCGCACGGCGCGGGCGCCGGTGTGAGCCTGGACCGTGCTGTAACCGGCCGGGTTGCCGGTGGCGGCAAAGGTCCACGCCGTGGCGGCCTCAAAGCCGCCGTTGGTGACCCACTCGGTGCAGGCGTTCACCGGCGTCGGAGCGGGTGTCGCCGTGCTCGCTGCGGTCGGCGAGGGGGTTGCCGTGGCCGTGGCCGGCGCGGTCGGCGTGGGGGTCGGCGTCTCGGTCGGCGGCAGCGGCAAGGCCGTCGCCGTGGCCGTGGCCGAAGGCGTAGCGGTTGCCGTCGCGGTCGGCGGCACGGTCG
>JAPKMS010000274.1 GCA_026645775.1 Anaerolineae bacterium | reverse complement strand
GGCGGTTTTGACAGAGATCGCCCTCGCCGGTATAATACCTTCTTGGCGGCTTGCAGCCGTGCAGTGTGAATCTTCAAGGAGCTAGAAGATCGTGGGGCAGGAAGGAACCAGTCTCAACATCCCACCGCGAAAGGTCGTCAAGACACTTGCTGTCGGCCAGGAAGCGGAGGGCGTCGTCAAGCGGGTGACCGAGTTCGGAGCGTTTGTTGACATCGGCGTGGGTCGTGATGGCCTCGTCCATGTGTCAGAGATGGCTCAGGGGCGCGTCGCCAACGCTTCGGATGTCGTCAAAGAGGGCGACAAGGTCACAGTGTGGGTCAAGGAACTGGACCGGGAGAAAAACCGGATCAGTTTGAGCATGATCGCACCTGGCACCATGACCTTGCGCGACCTCGAGGAAGGCTCGATCGTGACCGGCAAGGTGACGCGCCTTGAACGGTACGGTGCTTTCCTGGATATCGGCATAGGCCGAGACGGCATGTTGCACGTCAAGGAAATGGGCCGCGGCTACGTCGAGAAACCCGAAGACGTCGTCAAGGTCGGAGACGAGATCCAGGTCCAGATTGTGGGGCTTGATCGCCGGCGCGGCCGGGTCGATCTCAGCATGAAAGAACTGCTGCCCCCGGCGCCTGAACCGGCAGCCTCGCCCGACCGGGCCACGCCTGTTGTCATGTCCGCTGAGCCCGCTGTCCAGGAAGACGTGGTAGCTTTCGTCTCCCCGTTCGAGCAGGCATGGCAGGAAGCCAACCAGAGCGATGACCGGCGCCGCGAACGCCGTAAGAAGGCCCGGGTGTGGGAAGTGCCGGAGGAAGAGGAAGAAGAAGATCTCATCCACCGCACCATCGCCCATCACCGCAAGAGCAAGGGCCTCTAAATAACCTCCAGAGGCTGCTGCCTCTGATGGGTCTTATCAAGCAATCAAAAAAGCCGGTGGGTTCCTTTGGCCCACCGGCTTTCTCGCGTCTGCCGCGTTTTCTAGTTTTTTGGGTTGAGACCCCTGGCGCAAGCGCAGCCCAGGCGCTCAGCGCCGCACAAACGGCAGGTAGAAGTGGTGGCCGGCGACCGGCAAATCGGTCTGCCACGGCCCGAAGGTCTCACCCGCCGCAGATCGGAGCTGGTACAGATAACGCTGGCCGGGCTCTGCCAGGCTATCAGTGAAGTCATAGAGTGCCCGCACGTCATCCTGGCTTATCGGGGCCAGCAGCGCCGGCGTCAGACGTTTCCAAGCCCCACCGGGCACGGCGCGATAGACACCGAACAGCGGCGCTTCGGTCGTGGCTGCCGGCAGCGCGATCTCCCAGATGAGCCGGACGGCTGCCTCGCTGCGCAACAGGTTGAAGTCCACCAATTGGACGCCCGTCGGCCGCACGTAGCCGAAGTCCAGCGTCAGATCTTCGCGCACATCACTCGAAAGCGTGACCGTGAAGGCGCCGGGCGAGCTACGCACGTAAGCGCCAAACACCATATCCGCGGTCACCGTGTAGGTGCCCGGCAACAGGTCCACCCCATAGGACCCCGTGGCCGACGTCAGCACGATGATGTCGATCGCATTGCCCAGCGCGTTCACGCCGGTGATATGGATCGGCACGTTAGCGATGCCGGTGGTCTCGCTGGGCTCCTGGACGCCGTCGCCATCATCCTCCCAGACAAAATCCCCCAGCCGCACCGTGAACAGGTCGGTGCTCCACCGATCCGAATCGCTCACCGTTCGGCCGAGCGCGTCGGCGCCCGTGACCGTCGCAATATTGACCAACGGATCATGATCGGTGCTCTTGACAAGGTAGCTGCACTCGAAGACCCAGATCTCGCTCAACCCCAGCAGATCGTTGCCATCGGCATCGCCGCTCTGATAGGTAGCGGCGCCGCAGATGTCGTCGCTCACCGCCACAGCGGCCAGCGGCGTATCACCGGCGTTGGTCACCGTGTAGGTGAAGAGCGCCGTGGCGCCCACGAACGAGACGGCCGGCCCGCTCTTGACGATGCGGATGCCGGGGTTCAGCACATCCACTGCGGCCGTGTCGTCATCACGCACGTTCGGCAGCGGCTGTCCATCCGCGCGAGTCGGCTGGCCTGTCGCCGTTGCCGTGTTCACGATGTCCTCTGTCAGCGCCTGGGTGCAGATGTAGGTCCATTCCTCGCCCGGGTCGAGCCGGTCGTTGCCGTCCGTGTCGCCGCCCTGGTAGATCACCGGGCTGCACTTGTCGTCCGTTACGCTCACGCTTGCCAGCGGCACCTCGCCCGGATTCGTGACCTTATAGTAGTAAGTCACGAGGTCGCCATTGTGGATCACCGCCGGGGTGGCGGTCTTCTCGACGAGGATTCCGGTGCGGGCATAACCGAAATCAGCCGCACGATAGGCCTCGCCGTAGGCCACGGTCACCAGCCGCGGATCTGTGCCCACGGTCAGGACCATTGTCGGCGGCACAGTGGTCTGATCGACATCCACCCAATAATCGCCGGCGTGCAGCATGTCGAACAAGTAGAGGCCATCACCGGCCGTCACCTGGGTGTCGAGCAGAACGTCATCGCCGCCGGGCTCGAAGATGCCATCGCCGTCATCCTGGTACAACCGCACCGTCACGCCATCCAAGCCGGCGCCCGGCCCCTCATCCTGAAGACCATCCCCGTCGACATCGTGCCAGACATAGTCGCCGATGCTGGCAGGCGCCGCGCACGTGTACTGCACCGAATCCTGCTGATCGAGGGTCGGGCTATTGAAGACGTCCAGCGCACCGCTGACCAGCGCGGTGTTGTTCCCCGGCTCCGTGGCGCCGGTCGTGGGGCCGGTGACCAGGAAGCTCATGGTTGTCAGGAACGCCTGGCCGGGCGGCAGGTCCTGCCCGTTCACAAAGGTCAGATCATACCACTCGATGATGCCTGTGCCACTGGTGCTCTCCGCCGGGCTGGCCTTCGAGATGAACTCCAGACAGGAGGCGTCGTAGGTGTCGAGCAGCGGGATATAGCCCAACGTCGTGGCGCCGGTATTGGTGATCACTACACTGAAGGAGACGGTCTCCCCGGTGAGCAGCACCGTGCGATTTTGCGGCGTGACGAAGGCTTTATCCACGGCCACGGACGGCCGGGCTGCACACGAAAAATCGATCGTAGAGTGCGCCTCCGGGACCAGCGTCCCCTCCGCATCCAACGCGCCGCGAACAGTGGCCGTGTTGTAGCTGGTGGCGCTGTTGCCCGTGGTGGGCCCGGTGACCAGGAAGTTCATCGTGGTGATGAACTGCTCGCCGGGCGCCAGGTCGACGCCCGTGACAAAGGTCAAATCGTACCACTCGATCAAACCGGCGAAGCTGCTGCTTTCGGCGGGACTGGCCTTCGGGATGAATTCGAGGCACTCCGGGCCATATTCATCCAACTGCGGCAGGTAGCTGATCGTGGTGTCGCCGGTATTCTCAACGACCACCTGGAACTTCACCGTTTCACCGGTGTAGAAAGTGGTGCGGCCCGCCGGTGCAACCACCGACTTTACCACGGCTAAACCGGGTGCGGCCAGGGAGTTGCCCCGAATGGGCATGGTTCCGCCAGCAGGGATGGCTACCTGCCCATCAGGCTGCGCAGCTTGGGCTGACTGGACTGCCCAGTTCGTCCAAAATCCCGGGGCCGAACCCAGGAGCAACGCGATCACCCAGGCGAGGACGCCCAGAAATCGAGCCGAATGAATCAGCGCTGTTCTCGGACGGCGCTCGGAATGATCCTTTGATTGCTGCATCTCTCTTACCTCCTGAAGCGACCACCACACTGGGTTAGCTGTTCGAATGCCGCGGTTCGGGGGCACAAGATACTCCGGCGCCCCCCTGTACGCTCAAAGAACGGCGTGGCGTAGGCACGCCACGCCGTTCTTTCGTAGGTCAGGTTGGCAACCTGACCTACCTGCCGACGCTCAACTACCGCCGCATAAACGGCAGATAGAAGAAGTGTCGAGCGATCGAAGCCTTCACCTGCCACGGCCCGATCAGGACGCCATCCTCCGTCTCCAGCCGGTACAGGTAAGTCACGCCCGTTTCAACCGCCGCATCCACGTAGCTGTACTCCAGCACGTCACCGGCGGAAGAAACCGGCTCCAGCAACGCCACCGTGAGACGCTTCCAGGCCCCATCGGGCACCGACCGCCACACGTGGAACCGCGGGAGGACGCTGCCATCGACCGGCGTCACCTGCCAGTTCAACTGGATGCGGGTGTCGCCGGGCACGGTTTGCAGGCCCAGGAAGTGGATGCCGGTCGGCAGCACATAGCCGAAGTCGATGTCCAGCCGCTGCGGGTTCGCCGGTGTTAGCGTGAAGCCCAGGCTGATCGGGCTGCTGTGCGAGTAACCGCCGAAGCCCGCCGGCGCTGTGGCCGTGTACGTGCCCGGCCGCGGGAAGTTGGCCGCGTAGTGGCCGTTGATGTCGGTGTAGACCGTGAAGTTGACCGGGTTGCCATTGCTGTCCGTGCCCGTGATCGTAATGGGCACATTGTACAGCCCAGTCGTCTCGCCCGACTCTTGGACGCCGTCGCCGTCGTCCAGCCAGACCATATCACCGATCAGGAAGGTCACCAGCGGCACGCTCCAGCTCACCTGCGGGGACACCACCGGCTGGCCGCCCAACGGCGAGGTGCCCTGGGCCGTCGCATGGTTCACCAGCGGGTTCGCGTCGTTCGCCTGCACGGTGTAGGTGCAGGTGAACTTCCACGTCTCAGTCACATCCAGCTTGTTATCGCCGTCCGCATCGCCGCCCGACAGGGGGCCGACCAGCGGCGAACACTTGTCATCGTACACCGTCACGTCGCTCAGCGCCACGTTGCCGGTGTTGGTGACGGTGTACGTGTAGGTGATCGTCTCGCCGACGTAGCTGGCAGCCGGGCCGGTTTTGACCAGGGCGATGCCGTACGTCTGCGTGAACGTCACCGGGGTCGGGTCGTTCTCGCCCGGCTCGTTGGCGTTCTTGTCGCCGTCCGGGTCGATGGCCGTGCCGTCGTCCGACAGATCGGTGACCGTCGCGCCCGCCGGGCTGACGCCCGTGGCGGTCGCCTGGTTGTTGTAAGTCGCCGGGTTGGCCGCGGGCTTCACCGTGACCGTCAGGACGATGGTCTTGGTGGCGCCCACCGCCAGGCTGTTGCCCGTGGCCGTCAGCAGGCTGAGGTTGGGCGTGCTGCCCGTGTAGCTCGGGTTCGCCGTCCAGCCGGTGCTCACCGACGTGATCGTCGCGGTCCAACTCGTCGCGGCCGCAAAGGTCGTCGCCAGGTTGTCTGTGACCTGGACATTGTTCAACACGATGTCGCCCAGGTTCTTCACGTTCATGGTGTAGACCACCGTGAAGGTGCCGTCGCCGTTGTTGGTCGTCGAATCCAGGTTCTTCGCGATGCCGATAGCCGGCGCCTCGGCGAAGGTCACCGGGGTCGGGTCGTTCTCGCCGTTCTCGTTCGGGTTGCCGTCGCCGTCCGGATCGGGATCCGTGTTGTCGTCCGAGTTGTCGGCCGTGGGCACCGAGCCCGGCCCAGTAGCCGTGGCACGCACCTGATTGTTGTGCGGCCCCAGGTTGGTCCTGGGCGTCACCCGCACCACCAGCGTGATCGTCTCGACCCCGCCGGGGTTCAGCGTGTCCGTGCCCATCAGCAGGCCGGTATTGGGCGAGATGCCCGTGTAACCTGTATTCTTGTGGAGGCCGGCGCTGGTAGCCACGCTCACCACGTTGAAGATCGACGGCGCCGGGAAAGTCGTTACCAGGTTATCGCTGGCCTGCACATTGGTCAGCACCGTGGAACCCAGGTTTTCTACCACGATACTGTAAGTCACATCGTAGGTGCCGTCCCCGTTGTTGACGACCGCGGTCAAAACCTTGGCCGCGCCGATCTGTGTCTTAGCGGTGAAAGTTACCGGGGTCGGGTCATTCTCGCCCGCCTCGTTCGGATTGCCGTCGCCATCGAAGTCGGGATCCGTACCGTCATCCGACAGGTCTTGCGTGATGCCGCCCGACTGGCTGTCCGCGCTGGCGGTCGCCTGATTGTTGTACGGTCCCAGCTTGCTGCCCGGCGTCACTTTCACCACCAGCGTGATCGTGCCGGTCGCGCCGACCGCCAAGGTGTCGGTGCCCAGCAGCAACCCCCAGTCCGGCACCCTGCCGGTGTAGCCCGGGTTTTTATTGAGGTTGGCGCTGGTGGAGATACTCACAACGTTGAAGCCGGTCGCGCCCGCGAAGGTCGCCTCCAGATCATCGATCACCTGGACGTTGATCAATGTCACGTCGCCCAGGTTCTCCAGGTTCAGGATGTACGTCACGGTCTGCGTGCCGTCGCCGTTATCCGTTACCAGCGAGACGCGCTTGGCCACGCCGATCACCGGGTTTTCAGCGAAGCTCACCGGCGTCGGATCGTTGTTGTCCGTCGGATCGCCGTTGTTGTCCGGGTCGGGGTCCGTGCCATCCTGCGACAGGTCGACCGGCTTGGCGCCTGCTGGGCTCGTGCCTGTGCCGGTCACCTGGTTGTTGTACGGCCCCAGGTTGCTGCCCGGCGTCACCCGCACCACCAGGGTGATCGTGCCGCTGGCGCCCGGAACCAGGCTATCGACCCCCGTCAGCAAGTTGATGTTGGGGGTGTTGCCCGTGTAAGCCGGGTTGATCGTCAGGCCCGTGGCTGCCTTGCTCTGCACGTTGAAGCCCGTCGCGCCTGCGAAGGTGGTCGCCAGGTTATCGGTCGCCTGCACCTGGCTCAGCGTCACCGTCCCCATGTTCTTGACCAGAATCTCGTAGGTCACGTCGTACGTGCCGTTGCCGTTGTTGACCGGCTGGCCGACTAGCCGCTTCGCCACGCCGATGATCGCATTCTCATGGTCGAAGAAGTTGCGGTCCAGCACGGTCACGCCCGCGGGCACCGTCACGGCGATGGTGTTGTCGTTGACGCCGTCCACATCGCCCGTGCTGACGTAGCCGGCCGGGTCGGTCTCGGTCACCGTGTAGGCGCCGGGCGGCAGGTTCAGGAATGCGTACTGCCCGCCCGCGCTGGTCGTCTGGCAGGCCTGGACCGGCGGCGTGAGGCACACCTGGACGTTGGCCAGCCCCGGCTCGCCCGGATTGTAACCGCCGCTGCTGTTCAGGTCGCTGTATACCACGCCCGTGATCGCGCCCGGGATCGGCGCGTCGGCGAAGTTCTGCCCGGGCACAGCGCCGCCTGCCGGCAGCGGGACGACGATGGTGTTGTCGTTCGCGCCGTAGACATCGCCGGTGCTCCCGTAGTTCGCCGGATCGGTCTCGACCACGGTGTACGTGTCGGGCGGCAGATTCGGGAACGAGTACAGGCCACCGTTGGCGGTCGTCTGGGCGCCCACCAGCGTGCCGCCGCTGTCGTACAGCTTCACCGTTACGCCGTCGATACCTGCCTCGCCGCTGTCGCAGACGCCGCTGCGGTTCAGGTCGTCGCAGACCTTGCCGCTGATCGTGCCCGGCGCCGGCGTGTCGATGAAGTCCTGACCAACTACCGCGTTCCCACTGACCGAAATTGGGAAGATAGCGTCGGCGCCATTCCCCGTCCCATCCGCATCGTTGACGCTGGTATAGTTCGCCGGGTTGACCTCTTCCACCCGGTAGCTGCCGGCCGGCAGGTTCTGGAACGCATAGTCGCCGTTCGCGTCGGTGGTGGTCGTCTGCAACGGCGAACCACCGCCCACCAGCCACAGCTCGACGGTCACGCCGGCCAGCGGCGCCTCGTTGGGATCGCAGATGTCATTGCCGTCGACATTCACGCACACCGTGCCGCTGATGCTGCCGAGCGCCGGATTCGGCGCCACGTCCCCGTAGTTGACGGTCGCCGTGCCGCCGCTGGGCACCGTGGCCGGCACGGTGTTCGGCGTCGTGCTCACCATTCCGGCCGGATCCGTCTCGGTGACCGTGTAGGGCCCCGGCGGCACGTTCGGGATTGTGTAGTTACCGCCGGCCCCCGTGACCACGCACAGCGGCAGGCCCGCGCCCATGGGCACCGCGCACACCGGCACACCCGGGATGCCCGGCTCGCCGGCGTCCAGGATGCCGTTGCTGTTCAGGTCGTTCCAGACGACGCCGTTGATGCTGCCCAGCTTCACGTCGCCGAAGTCGCGGCCCGTCACCGTCACGCCGGCGGGCACCGTCGCCACGATGGTATTGTCGTTGGCGCCGTCCACGTCGCCGGTGCTGATGGTGCCGGCCGGATCGGTCTCCGTGATGGTGTACGTCGCGGGCGCCAGGTTTGTGAAGGCGTAGTCGCCGTTGGCATCGGTCGTGGTGGTCGCGCCGGTGTTCAGCTTGACCGTCACGCCCGTGATGCCCGGCTCGCCCGC
>JAPKMS010000273.1 GCA_026645775.1 Anaerolineae bacterium | reverse complement strand
GCATTGCCAGCGGCGCGGCCAGGAAGCGGCTGATGGCCGCCGGCGCGGGGTCCGGCTCGTAATAATCACGGAAGACCTCGCTGATCGTGACCGGCTCGCCAGCATACGGTGCCAGCGTCACCGAGTCGCCAGCCCGGATGGCGCCTTCCCGCAGGACGCGACAGTAGGCGCCCGGCCGCTCGGCAGCTCGGAAGCGCGCCACGAAGCCGGGGGTGCCCATGCGCCGCTCGAACGTGCCGCACGGGATGCGCGGGGCGGTCACTTCCAGGATCACATCGCCGATGTGCAGCCGGTCGCCGATGGCAAGCCCCGCGCTCTCCAGGTCACTGATCGTGAGGTTCTCCCCGAACGTGCCGGGCTCCAGCGCCTGCCCCAGCTCGGCAGCCCACCAGGCGTAGTCTGCGCCGCCGTAGACATACACCGCCTGATCGGGGCCACCGTGATGTCTGACGCTGACGATCGCGTCGCCGGGCAGCCCGTCGCGAGTGATGCTGACCGGGCCGGCAACCGGCTCTTTGAAGATGCCGGTGAGGTCGTCGGGGTGGGTTTGATCGATGGCGCGCGCGGCGCCGATGTTGATGCTCAAGAGATACATGGGGGGGGGCCTCCTGCGATTGGCTCTGGAGGCGAGACTCCAGCCGGTTTCTCGCAACGACAACTGAACCGGCTGAAGCCTCGATTTCGGATCACTGAATCTGTGCTGTTGATCCCAAAAACAGCGGCGATCAGTCTGCCAGGATGAACGACGCCGCCAGCGCGCCGTCGGCGGTGCGCAATTCCAGGCGGTCGCCGTCAAGACGATAGGTCGCGGCCGTCGCCAACGCCTGCAAGAACTGCATCTCCTGTGTCATCGCCCCGGCCGGGTCGGCGCAGGCCATGCGGGTGGAGCCGACGGGGCCGATCTTGATGCTCGTCCCAGCGGCCTCATAGGTAGCCGTGTAGCGGTTGCAGCCAGCCGAGCCGCTGAGCGCACCGTCGGCGCCGAAATCGGCCGTGAGTTCCGTGCCGGCGATCACACTGACCACGGCCTGCTGGCCGTTGTTATAGCCCGTCACGATCCATGACGTGTCGGACAGGCCGGCGCTCTGCTTCGCGAAGGTCGCCAGCAGCTTGCCGCTGGCATCGAACAGCGCCAGTTGCCCGCCCTCGACTTTGTAGGTGGCGGCCTGCGTCAGCGCGGCGATGTAGGCGCCGGCCTGCTGCATGATCGGCTCCGCGCAGGCCATCATGGTGCTGATCACGTTCTTGTCAATGTTGAGCTTCACGCCGTCCGCCGTATACGACGTACTGTAGCTGTTGCAGCCATCGGTGCCGCTGAGCCGGCCGCCCTCGAAGCGGATCGTGACCTGCGTGTCGGACAGGGCCGCCTGGCCGTTCAGGGTCGCCAGGACCCAGCTTGTATCCGCCAGCGGGTCAACCGCCGCGCCCGGCACCGGGACGCAAGCGGCCAGCAGCAGGCCGGCCACGATAGTCAGGACGATCAAGGTGTTTCGTGTGTTCATTACTCTCTCCATGTGAGCATTGATTTTGGGCCAATCCGATGTCAGCTTGTTTGGCTTGGCCGTAACGTGAGACGATGCAGGCGGCCGGATGGTTCCCCTTCACGGCCAGCGTCCTGCGCACCAGCAGCGCCTCGGCTCGTGCGGCGCAGACCGGGTCCAAACGATCGTAACGTGCAGTTTCAGTGTTCATGATCCTGTCTCCAGATAGCGGTTGTTTTTGCCTCCCGCGCGCCGCCGCATCCGCCGACCGCGTGCGGCCTGCCCCAAGATGATGGCAGTCCAGCTTCCCTGCAAAAGTTAACCTGCTGAAAGCTTCCGCTTACCAGCAATGGCCCGGATTTCGGCAATGCCATCAGGAGATCGGAGTTGAACCAATGACCAGTGCTTGGCCTTCGACAGGGCGTAGTCATTTTGACGGAGACTCAGCCATAAACCCTCGCGGCTCAGGAGACTCACGCCAAGCGCACCGACCAGTCTGGCGTAGGACGTGGCTTGCTCAAAATCCTTCCGTAGTTGTTGATGTGATCGAATGCTGAATTTCGCCTCCCAAACCCAGGCGGCTCGCGATGCATGATCCTCTCGGCGCTCAGCAGGCAGAAGCACGTAATCCGGGATCGCCTTTTCGCTCCGTCCCACTTGAAGCTTCATCTGGCGAATCCAGTCACTCGGCTGAAAACCAAGCTCTGCAAGTAACGGCTCAAGCAAGTGCTGTTCTACGTCCCGTTCGTTGCGCAGATCGACGTCCTCGATCTCGACCTCCTCAAGTTGCGGCAGGGCAGAAGTATCTACCCCTTTTCCCTGCAACAGCGCCAAAAGGCGATCATAGTATGGTTTGGTGATCACCCGGCCGTTGATACCCTGCATACTGCCTTTAACGAGCGGCATAGATGAGAGGAGCGGATCCTGCCGCATTTCGTTCAACAATATCGGCGTCACGATCGTGGGACGGCCGATCCAGATTGTGTTGTAGAAATAACGAAACGGCTCCACTGCGCCGAAACGAAGCGCACGCCAGAATGAATGGACAGAACTGCGCGGGGAAAGGCAGTACATCACGACGATGTCGCCCGGCTGGGTATCGCGGTTGCCCTGCCAGATCGTCTGAGAAGACGCTGTTACTTGGTCGAGATATTCAAAATCCCCATTCTGGTTGACGCCACCTCCCACGAACCAGGCGCGGCGCGGCGGTGGCAAGTTCGCCGGCAAGGCGTCGTCAAGTTCGAGGGCCAGCGGCGCGAAGCCATAGAGGAATACTGGCGCCAATTCACCAGGGATTCCATGCTGAGCCGCAAAATGATGAACCGAACGGCATAGCTCAAAATAGTAGTAAAACCGATCATCGATGGCTTTCTTGGGCGGCACAGGCGGGAGAAAAATACCGAATTCATCGAAGATCTGTTTGAGCGCATAGAATCGCGGATAGAAGTAATAAGGGAAGAAGAAACGCGGATACAGGCAGTAGAGTGCAACAGAGAGTGCAGGGATGTCATAAAACTCGAAGGTGTAATCCGTGGGATGGTTAGGGTTATCATCGGGATCGGGATCGTAACAGAGTCCTGCTACCCGTTCACGAAAATACACTTCAGCGTTATCGAGAGTTCTGATAGGATCAGTTGGCAGCAACTTCTTCTCTATCCCATCTGCAAGCAGGGCGCGCACATTGTTCACCTCCTCAATCTTCTCTGCAACAGACACACGCTCACCCAGCAACCCGGACGCGGTCCAATGCTCGATGAAACGGCAGAGCTGTTCATCGCCCTGTTCGTATCGGGAGCCAAGGTTCTGGAAGAAGGCTATCCACTCCTGGCCCTGACAGGACTCGACATAGTTCTGCCACAAGAAAGAACTGAACTTCATGAGAATCTCCTCCACCAACGATACGCGTTCAGCACCCAGAATGCACCTGCAATGGGCAGACCGGCGCCCTCGAAGTTGGCAATCGCCTGCACGATATCACAATCACTCATATCCCGGGCCGGATCGCTATCCTGGTACACGGCAAGGATCCCAGCAGGAACGGGATATTCATCGGTACACCTCATCATGGCTGCCGACATCTAGCAGGATGACCTCTTTCTCCCGCACCTCAATCGTGAGGATGATGCGGTAGTCGTAGGTGATGCTGACCGCCTGGACATCCTTCAGCTTGCCGCCAGGGTGGTGGTATTTCAGGCGCGGCTGGAACGGATCGCTTTCCAAATCACGCAGCACGCCCGCAAACTTCGCGCGCAGTTCCCCGTGGCGCTGCACAAAGTTTTCCGCCGAACGCGCGAAACGCGTCGTCCAGACGAGCGTGTACATGGCTCAGTCTTCCAATCCCAGTTCTCTGATCAAATCTTCGGCCGTGCCCCGCTTCACGCGGCCGGCCTTGAGATCTTCCAGCGACGCGCGGATACGAGCCGCCTGGGCTTCCGCCTGCGATTCGAGCAAGTCCTCGTAGCGTTCTTGCGAGAGCACGACGTACTGCGGCTGGTTATTGCGGATGATATGGACATCGCCCTTGGCGATCAGCTCGTCCACCGCGGCGATGCCGCGGCGCTTGATCTCCTGGGCAGGGATAGTATTCATGGCTCGACTCCTGGTGGTACTTAATTTAGTACCTGGTATCATACCAGAAAAAGCACTTGCGATCAAGCCCTATTGTAAAGACTCAGTGGCGCCCGATTGTTTTCACTGGCGCTGAGATCATCTTCCAGAGAGTTTTCATCACCAGCAAAAACATTCCTGGAGCGTCTAGTTCTTGTCCCAGAGCCACCGCCCAATCTCCGCCCGCACCGCGCCTGCGTCCGCCGGCAGCGCCACCGGCGGGTTGCGATGCCGGGCAGCCACGTCGGCCAGCGTCCCCTCGTGGTAGCCGACCTTGAACTCGCTGAACTTCAACCCGTGCGCGGTCGAGATGACCACGACGCGCTGGCCCGGCTGAATCACGCCCTGCCGCGCCAGCTTGCCCGCGACCGCCAGTGCGACACCCGTGTGCGGACACGCGTACAGGCCGGCGCGGTCAGCGAGCGCGGCCGCGTCGGCCAGCTCGTTCTCGTCCGCCTGCTCCACCACGCCATCGAACGCCTGGAGCGCGGCCACCGCCTTCTCGTAGCTCACCGGCGCGCCGATGCGGATGGCCGAGGCGGCCGTCGCGCCGGCGGTCACCGGCGCCAGGCGGTCGAAGCCGCGCTGATAGGCCAGGTAGAGCGGGTTGGCGCGCTGGGCCTGCGCGGCAGCCAGCCGCGGCAGCCGGTCGATGACGCCCAGCGCCTTCGCCAGCGCCAGCCCCTTCGCCAGCGCCGAGATGTTGCCCAGGTTGCCCGAGGGCAGCACGATCCAATCGGGCACAGTCCAGCCGAGCTGCTGGGCGATCTCGATGCCCACCGTCTTCTGCCCCTCGACCCGCAGCGAGTTCATGGAGTTCGCCAGGTAGATCGAGTTATCGCGCGTCACCTCCTGCACGATCTTCATGCAGCCGTCGAAATCGCTGTCGAGCGCCAACACGCGCGCGCCGTTGGCGATGGGCTGGATGAGCTGCGCGGTGCTGATCTTGCCGGCGGGCAGGAAGACGATGGCCGGGATGCCGGCGGCCGCGGCGTACGCGGCCAGCGCGGCCGACGTGTCGCCCGTGGACGCGCACGCCACCGCGCGCACCGGGCTGTCCCCCGCCGCCATCATCTGATTCACCGCGCTCACCAACACCGTCATGCCCAGGTCCTTGAACGAGCCGGTGTGGCTGACCCCGCACTGCTTGACCCACAGGTCATCCAGCCCTAGTGACTTCGCCAGCCGCGGGGCGGGCAGCAGCGGCGTGGAGCCTTCACCCAGACTTACGATATTTTCAGTGCGAAGCTGCGGCAGCACCCAGGCGTGTTTCGACCACACCCCTGACCCCTGACCTCTGACCCCCACCCCCTGATCGAACAGCGCACGCCATTCGGCGCCGGCGCGCTGCGCCAGCGCGGCCTCATCGTGGACGACCTCCAACAGGCCGCCGCAGTTGGGACAGCGGTAGATCACGTCGAAAACATCGTAGCGGCCGGGGCAGCCGCGGATGCAGCGATACCAGGCAGATAAAGACACGGTAAAACCTCATCGAAAACGGAGATTTCGCTCGGAAGCGTGGGCAGTGTATCACCGGCAGGCTGCTTTCGCAAAGCAGCCGCGTTTCGCAGCCCTGAATTGGTGTGATACAATCGCCATCGTCTTTC
>JAPKMS010000272.1 GCA_026645775.1 Anaerolineae bacterium | reverse complement strand
TCATTGTGCGGCCTGGGGCTGCCCGTCGCCATAACGTTGGCGACCGAGGTCGCATCTGAGGAGCCTGCGGCTGGTTGTCCACCTACGTGAACGAGGTGTCGGCGTCCGTGTAGACGGACGCCCGGCTATCGGCCCCTTAGATGCGACTTGAGCAAGAATGTTGGCGACCGAGGTCACATCTGAGGAGCCTGCGGCTGGTTGTCCACCTACGTGGACGAGGTGTCGGCGTCCGTGTAGACGGACGCCCGGCTATCGGCCCCTTAGATGCGACTTGAGTCGCCAAGCAAGTTGTCGCCGGTGCTGCTTCCCGCAACATGAAATCGCCCTGAGGACGCCGAGCACCGACCGGCAGTTCACCTGCAAGGTCCATCCTTCGATATCTTTTAGGACTTCAGTTGCCCGGAAGGGTTCAAGACAAGTTGACATATCGGCGGCGTTGGGCTATTCTAGCGCCACGGATGAAATCGGATGATGCGCATTGGTGTCAATGGTTGGTTCTGGGATCAGCTCACAACCGGCAGCGGGCAATATCTGGCAGCGCTGGCTGCGCGACTGCCGCGCATCGGGGATGCGCATCAATTTGTCCTCGTGCGCCCTGCCGGCCTGCCCGCGGCCCAGGCGCCTGGCTGGCAAATCGTCACTGCGGGGACACCCTTTGACCGGATCAACGCCAACCTTGCTAAAGTGTGGTTCGAGCAGGTCACTTTTCCGCACACGTGTCGCCGGTTGGCGCTCGACGTGGCGTTCGTGCCCTACTGGGGCTCGGCGTGGTGGCGCCCGTGTCCCACCGTCGTGACCGTCCACGACCTGATTCCCATGCTGCTGCCGGCCTACCGCGGCGGTCCCCAGCAGCGCGTCTACACCCGCCTGGTGGCCGGCGCCGCCCGCCGCGCGCACGCGGTGTTAACCGATTCCGAGGCCAGTCGGCAGGATATCATCGTACATCTGGGGATCGCGCCCGAACGTGTCCATGCCGTGCCGCTGGCCGCCGATCCGCGCTATGCCGCGACGCCCGATCCCGGTGAATTGGCCCGGGTGCGCGCCAAGTACGGTCTGCCCGCTGAGCCGTTCCTCCTCTATTTCGGCGGCTTCGACGTCCGCAAAAACGTGGTGCGCATCGTGCAAGCCTACGCAAGGCTGAGAGAACGGGGGGAGGCCGCGCGGCCCCACCCGCAGTTGGTGATTGCGGGCAAGCTGCCTGAGGCCGACACCGCTTTTGCGCCGGACCCGCGGCCTGTCGTGCGGGCGCTGGGCCTGCAAGATCACGTCCATTTCGCCGGCTGGGTCGATGAGGCCGACAAACCCGCGTTCTATGCCCTTGCCTTGGGCGTTGTATTCGTCAGCGAGTACGAGGGCTTCGGCCTGCCGGTGCTGGAAGCCATGGGATCTGGATTCTAACTTCCTCAGGAGCCTTTCGTGTCCGATGCAGCCAAGCTGACCCGAGCCGCCAACAACATCCTCACACGCAGCCTCAACCTGCGTCGAGAGCAGAACCTGCTCATTCTGGCCGACCGCAACTCGTTGGAGGTCGCGGAGGTGCTGACGCGGACAGCCCGCGAATTGGGCATCACAGCGACGACGGTTTTCGTGCCGCGCGTCGCGCAAGCCGAAATGCGGGCAGACGAAAGCCTGCCCCTCCCGATCGAAGCCGCGATTCGCGAATCCGACGCCGTGCTCAGTTGCCTCTCGGATCGCGCCGAGCATCTGAGCTATCGGCAGCGCGTACTGCACGCCAGTTGGAACCGCCGCACCAAGTTGGCCCATGCGCCCGGTCTCACCCTGGACATCCTGGCCGCCGCAGACACGGATTACGCCGTGATCAACGAGAGCGCGCGGCTCCTGGCTACCGTGCTGCTCCTCGGCCGGCGCATGGAGGTGGTGACGACCGATGGTCGCGGCCAGGAGCATCGGCTGAATGTCACCCTCGGCGGGTGGAACCATCCGCCGGGGATCAGCGACGGCATCATCCCCGATGGCGCGTGGGGCAATCTGCCGCCGGGCGAGGTCTACATCGTGCCGCGCGATGGCGAGGGCCAGGTCATCGTCAACGGTTCGCTGCCGGGCAAGGTGCTGGGCCAGGGCGAAGAATTGTTCCTGACCTTCCGAGATGGAGAACTGGTGGAGATGCAGCCGGAGGCCGGACCGGCGGCGCGGCATCTGCGCACCACCCAGATCGCTTACGCCGAACGTCGCGGGGACTCGCATTGGGCCAACCTGGCCGAGATCGGTTTTGGCCTCAACCCCGACATCCCCACCCTCAGCGGCGTGGAGTTATCGGACGACAAGAAGGCGCACACCCTGCACATCGGCCTGGGGCAGAGCACCAGCCTGGGCGGCAGCGTCGAGTCGACGATCCATTGCGACCTGGTGCTACGACGGCCCACCGTCTACGTGAATGGCCACCTGATCATGAAACGCGGCGATTGGCGAATCAACGAGGGCGATTGGCGGCAGGATTATCGCACGGTGGTCGCGCCCGAGACGTGGTGGCCCAGCTTCACTCATGTACGGCGCAGCGGCATCCGCACCGAGCGCGAGAACAGCCGCCTCGTCTGCGTGTGGGATGCCGGCCGCGGCCGGTGGGACAGCATCCCGGTGGGCAATGAGCAGACCGCCCGGCTGGCCGCGCGCCTCTATGACCTGCTGCCCGACGGAGGCGCAGCCATCAGCAAGGATGCCTTGCTTGAAGCGGTGGTGCGGGCCGGGTTCCCCTTCTCGGCCACGCCCAACGTGTTGTGGGTGATGCACCAGTACGATCTGGTGCGCCTGACGTAACGCTGAACGGCTGGCTGAGCGGGATCGTGATCGGTGGATCGACGGGAGAGTGCGATGAGTGACGGGAAGCGGGGTTGGCGACAGGAAATGCCCGACTTCGTGCAATGGCTGGAAACCACGCTTGGCCACCAGATTCGGCTGCACGAAGAAGTCCTGGGCTATCACGTTTACTTTGCGAATCTGGCGAGCTGGAAGCTGCGTTTCTCGGATCGCTCGCCGCTGATCTGGGTGGGCGAGGGGGATCTGGCCGCACTGCCCGCGCGCGAGCTCGCCCAGAGCCTGACCGACGTCATCCGCACGCGCGGGTTGACCGAGCGCAACCCCATCGTGCTGGTGCAAGGCACGGCCCCCGAGCTGCGCATCGATCTTCGGCGCTCCTCGTTGCCGGTGTTGGTGCTCGACCGCGACGCCCAGATCGCCATCCGCGAGTCACGGCGGCCCACGGGCGAGTTGATCGATCGCCTGTGCGTCCAGCTCGATCTGGCGCTGCTGACGCCCTACGAAACCAGCAAACCGGTGACCGGCTCGCGTTTCTTCGGACGAGAGTTTGACCTGCGCCGCGTCTTGCAGGGCAACGACAGCAACTTCGCGATCATGGGCATCCGGCGCATCGGCAAGACGTCGTTGATGCGCGAGCTGGAACGCCAGCTCAGGGAACAGGCCCAAGAATCGGGCGCCGAAGCCGCAAACGAGCGCATCCTGTTCATGGATTGCAGCGCGCTCACCACACCGGCCAGCTTTGTCCAGGAAATCGTGCGCAAATTCCGTCCCCAGGAGCTGGCGCGCCTAGGGAGCAAGCAATTCCCGATCTTCTTTCCCGATTTTCTGGAGCGGATGGCGCAGCGCTACGGCGGCCCGATCACATTTTTCCTCGACGAGTTCGACAAGGTGCTCACCTGGCACTACAACGACGACACCCTACTCAACGCGTTGCGCGCATCCAGCAACCAGGGCCATTCGCGGTACATCGTGGGCGGGTTCCGCGAGGTCCTGCGCGCCTTCAGCGCCCTCGATTCTCCGCTCTACAATTTCGCCCGGCCGATCCGGCTGAAAGAATTCACCCGCGAACAGACGGCCGCGATGGTGCTCGATCCACTGGAAAAGCTGGGGGTCCGGTTCGAACGGCGCAACGACGTGATCAACCGCATCTTCGATGAAACCGCGGGCCAGCCGAATCTGATCCAGTTCTACTGCAGCATCCTGGTGGAGCAGCTTGACCACGCCGGCAGCCGCACCCTCTCACC
>JAPKMS010000271.1 GCA_026645775.1 Anaerolineae bacterium | reverse complement strand
CGCGCCGCAAAACTGGGTTGCGTCGTCGTCAAAAACCCGACAGCCGAGGCACTCGCCGGAAGTTTCTAAGCAGTACCCCAGGCCGAGATCGGCATGCGCCCCGGCAAGAAACTCCCAATGGTCATCCTGAGCGGGTCAACCACTCAAAGCCAGTTACGGCGAGACCCCAGCGAAGGATCTCCGCGTGGGAGTTTCAGGGCAGGCCGAGTCCATGATCTGCATCGTAGCGCTAAATTCATCAGGCCGAGGGATCTCTGTCGGCAGTTTTAGAAAGATCTTCGATCCCGCCCCCGCGGGATCGAAGATCTTAGCAGAGCAGGACGATAAGCCAGCCTTAAGCGCTTTTCTTCACCCGCACCTGGCTCATGCACACCATCGCCAACGCCAGGAAGAGCGCAGTGAACGGCCAGATCACCCGGTAGCTGGTCAGGTCGACCAGCGCGCCGCCGAGGATCGGTCCGGTGATGGCGGCGGCGGATGAGGCGAAATAGTACAGCCCGGTGTACGCGCCGATGCGGCCCGACTTCGACAGGTCGTACACCATCGGCAGCGAGTTGATGTTCACCAGAGCCCAGAACCCGCCCATCAGCGCCAGCAGGATCAGCAGCACAAGCTGGCTGCGCATGAAGTAAGCCAACACCGTCCCAACCATCATTCCCGCCAGGCCCATCAAGATTGTAGGCTTACGGCCGACACGCGTTGCGATCAGGCCGCTGGGGATGGCGAACACGATCAGCATCGCGGCAAACGCCGTGAGCATCTGGGTGCCCGTGCCCACTTTCAGGCCGAGGATATCGCGCGCGTAGAGCGTGAAAAACGCCTCGGTCGCGTTCCAGCCCACGAACCAGCTAAAGATCGCAGCCAGCAGGAACAGGCCGCTGTGGTCGGCGTTGGTGGCCACCTCTCTGATGTTGGCCAGCAGGCTCGGCTGCGGCTCCGACTCCGTCGCAGCGTCGGCCGCAGCGCCCTGGCTCACCACCGGCTCCCGCACCTTCCACAACACAATGGCGATCGCGATCAGCATAATCCCAGCGCCAAAAATGAACGGCACCGGGACGCCGAGCTCATATAACTTACCGCCGCCGAACAGCGCCACTGCGCCGCCCACGCCGCCCATCAGGTTGATCACGCCGTTGGCCTTGCTGCGCTCACCGGGCTGAAAGAGATCGCCCAGGTAGGCGATGGTCGGCGAGCGGAACAGCGCCATGGCCAGGTTCGTGCCCAGGATCGCCAGCGCGATCAGCACGAAGTTTTGACGCACGAACGGGACCAGGATGAAGAAGAGCGCGGCCAACGGCGCGCCCAGCATCAGCCACGGCTTGCGGCGGCCGTACCGCGTGTGCGTGCGGTCGGAGCGGCTGCCCACCCAAGGTTGCAGGAACATATTGATGATGTTATCCCAGGTCAGGATGAAGCCGACCACCGCGGCGCTGAGGCCGAGGTCCGAAAGCATGGGCGGGATCAGGCTGTTGAACAACGGCCAGATAATGCTGATGCCGAAGAAACCGAAACCGAGAATGAAGGTGCTGCGCCAGGGGAAAGGTCGATCAGTCATGGGGACTCCTCTTCTTTGATGGAATGCCGCGGCGGAAAAGACAATGGCGCTATGTTACCACAAATCAGGACGCAGGTCGATGGGGCAAATCGACCCACTCACCCGCGCAGCGCAGGTCGAGCCCGCCACCCCAGCCAGGCCGTCTGCGCCAGGGTGGCGATCACCATCCCCGCCAGGCCCACGTAAAGGCCGGTGATCCGGCCCCACGCCACCCCGGCGACCAACACTGCCGCGCTGGCTGCCAGAAAGACCGCCACCGACTCGCTGATGCCGCGCGTGCGCCGGCTGTGCAGGATCGCGCCCTGGTACCAGCTTTGCAGCGCGCTGAGGGCCGGCATGGGCAGCGCCACCCACAGGCCGAGCCGCGCCAGCGTCGCCAGCTCGGGCGGCAACGCCGACACGCCCTGGAACCAGAGCCGGCTCAATGGGGTGGCAGCCACCAGTATGAGCACTGCCGTCGTGCCCGCGGCCAACAGCAATGTGAAGCGGCGCAGGGCGGGGCGAGCCTCGGGCTCATCCAGCAGCGCCACCACGACCTCGTTGAACGCGATCCCCAGCCCGCGCGTCATGAAGATCAGGCCGGTGACCACCGGCCACACGGCCAACGACGTCAACGCCCCCGGCATCCGGCTCAGCGCCGCGCTGCCGATGGGCTGAGCCAGCAGCGTCAGCAGTGACGTGAAGACCAGCGGGATGTAGAACGCGAAGAAGGTCGGGTAGGTCAGCGGCGGCGTCACCGACGGTTGAGCCTTCAGCTCGTCCCGCAGCACCGGCCGCACCCGGATGCCCGCGTAGATCGCCTCGCTGACCACCCCGGCGGCCACCGCCCCCGTCGCCACCACGATGCCGGGGATCGTCCGCACCGACAGGCCCACCAGCAGCACCAGCAGGTCGGCTGACAGCCGAATGATCGATCCCGCGCCTACGGCCCGGGAATATCCAAACCGGATCAACACGCCCTGGTTGAACCGCCGGTACGCAATGGCCCAGGTCCACGGCGTCATAATCATCAGCCCGATACGGGCCGGCTCAATGATCGCCTCCGGCACCCCCAGGATGCCGCGCACGACGACGGTGTAGAGGGGCGTGAACGCCACCAGCACGTGCAGCGCGGTCATCAGCGCACCGGCGGCCTGCATGTAGTTCCAAATCTTGCGGTACGAAGCCCAATCCTTGCTCAGGGCGGTGGACGCGGCCAGCAGCATGATGACCGGTGACTCGATGATCAGCGCCAGCGGGAACACCACGCCGCCGTACGCGGCCAGGTTGATTTCCGGGTTAGCCAGCCGGGCAACGATCGCGCTCAGCGCGGGCAGCTCGGCGCCCATCAACAGCCAGCTCGCGGCCAGCGGCCACCAGGTTCGGGCGATGTGGGCAAGGGTCAAGGATGGTTCGGAAACTGGATTGCGCATAACAAATCGGGGCCTTTGTCGAATTCAGAACGGATGGCTATCGCACATCCCCACAAGCCGGCAGAGCGCCCTACAGGGTCGCTTCTATGACATAAGGCGCCATTCTACAACAGAGCGGGCTATTTTGCCATAGTCGACACGCGGAGGGTGAAAAATAACAAAACCTATTGACACGGACAGCGCACAGTACTACAATGAATGTGCTGCTTCATCGCTGCCCCACACATCTTCTTGTTATTCGGAGGAGTGTTATGTCACCGAAACGTCTCCCAATTGTTGCCACCCTGTGCCTGGTATCCGCACTTCTCATCGCAGCGATTAACCTGGCGCTGGCCAGCGCCCACGCTCCGTTGGCGACCGCCGATGGCTCCGAGATCGAGCCCAACAACACGTGCGCCACAGCCCAAAACTTCGGCAGTGTGGCGCTCCCGTTCTCGATCAGCGGAGGCCTGGCCTCCTCGCCCGGAACCTCCGATATCGACTTCTACCGCTTCACCGCTCCCGCAGGCGCCCAATGGTGGGCTGACGTGGAGGGCAGCCCGACCGGACAGGGGACGTTGGCCGGCGCGCTCGTAGCGCAGTACGACTCCGCCTGTGCCCTGGTCGACCTATATCCGGACCACCTGATAATCCCTGTGCCGTCCGACGGCATCGTCATCCTGGCCGTCGACAACCCGGACGACCCGGCAGGCGGCTCGTACCTGCTGACCGTCAGCCCGGGCAGCCTGGCAACCTCGGTCAAGGGGCGCGTGACTGACGCCCGGACAGGCGCAGCGCTCAGCGGCGCCTCGGTCGGTCTGGTTCGGTGCGGCGCCGCGCCGGATAGCTTGTGCACGCAGGGCTGGCAAGGCGCGACCACGGATGCGAACGGTCGCTTCAGCTTCACGTCTGTCCTGTACCATGAGTTGGTAGCAGGCCGCTACCAGGTGGTTGCCAGCGCAACGGACTATGGAGAGAGTCGCACCAGCATCTTCACCCTCGGCGCGAACCAAACCAGGGACCTCGGCGATATCCCCCTGGGCAAGCCGTGCGGCAGTCTCTGCGGCGTCACCCGCGTCCCCTCCGTGCCTGCACTGGACGGCGACCTGGGCGAGTGGAGCGGGTTCCCCCTCGCTCCCCTGGATCGCGATCGCGCGGCGACGATCTACGGCACGCCGCCCGAACGCGCCGATTCGATGGCTGCCTTGCAGTGGAGCTGGAGCGCGGCCGGGCTGTATCTGGCCATCCATGTGCGCGACGAGGCACTGGTCCACGACAGCGCGGATCTCGCCAAGGATGATGTGTTCGAGCTTGCGATCGACGGCGATGGCGACCTTGCCGGCGGCGGGCTGGGGGACCACCTCTACCGCATCACGCACGATGGCCGGCAGAGCGATAACGGCGCCGCGATCCATGCCTTGACGGTGATGACACGCACGGCGCCCACCGGCTGGAACCTGGAGATCTTCATCCCGGCCGGCCATCTCAACCTGGGCCCTGGCGGGCTGACCGCCGACCGCCAGTTCCGTTTCAACTGGGCCGTGGGCGACGATGACACGGGCGGCGGCAGCGACGGCCGGCTCATCGCGTTCGGCTCGCGGCTCGGTCCGCCGGAATCGACATGGCCCACGGCCACCTTGAGCGGAAACACACGCACTTTCGCCGGCCTGGTCGAAGCGGGCCGCTGGGAGTGGGCGGGCGGCGGTGCGTTCAGCGATATCTTCTTTGTGGATAACGCCTACGGCTGGGCCGTCGGCCCCGGCCTCTGGCGCACCACCGATGGCGGCAACACCTGGCGCCAGATCTCAGTGTTGGCCGGAACCGGCCTGGCGCGGGTGGTCTTTGCCGACAGGTTTCGCGGCTGGGCCCAGGGCGACGATGGGGGCGCCTACCGAACGGAGGACGGCGGTGAGACCTGGCAGCTCTCAGCGAAGCTGGAATGGCGCAGCGACACGCCGCCCCAAGCGCTGGACATGAGCGGCACAGACACAATCTGGGCGACCGGCTACTGGGAAGCATGTTTTTACGATGGCTGCTCCAGCACGGACCTGGTCTATCGTTCGACAGACGGGGGCGTCACCTGGCCAGAGACCTCTCAACGCGCTCTCTTCGAAGATGGAGAAGTCATCGGCCTGGATTTCATCGACGCCGCCAGGGGCTGGGCCGTGGGCTATGCGGCGGGGTGTCGTGTCTCGAGCGCTGTGACCACTGACGGGGGTGAGCATTGGGCGATGAGCTGCATCCAAGGAGGAAGCAGCACCGACGCCGGCGCTGCGGGTGTGGCGTTCGGCTCCGCCAGTGTTGGCTGGGCCGTTGGCGCGCAAAATACTGATGGCGCCGAGCGCGGCGTGGCCTGGCGCAGCACCGATGGGGGCGCGACCTGGGCGCAGCAGGCAACCTTCACCGCGCCGCTGGCCTGGATCCAGGCCCAGGATGCCGCGCGGGCGTGGATCGGCATGGGGGCGAGCGTCCTGCACACGACCGACGGCGGCGCGACCTGGCGGCCCCTGGCCGGTTCCGGCCCGACGCGCGCCATGTTCAAGACCGAGGTGCTTGGGTGGGGCGTCGCGGGCGGCAGTATCTTCAAGACCACCGACGGCGGGGCATCGTGGCAGACAGTGCTGACGCTGCCGCCAGGTCAGGTCCCCTGGTATTGGGATCACCTCACCGGCTGGCGCGCTGCCGGCGCGACGATCCAGCGGACCGCCGACGGCGGCGCGACCTGGCAGGCGGCGAACACCGGTTTGGGGGCGGTCAGCGCGTTCCGGTTTGTGGACACGGCCACCGGCTGGGCCTGGCACAACGCGTCATTGGGCCTGGCGCATACCACCGACGGCGGCGCGACCTGGCAGGCGCAGACCACCGGGACGACCACGCTCTCCGGCCTGCAATTCGTCGATCGTCTCACGGGATGGGTGCGTGGGGATGCCGGGGAGCTTCGCCGCACCACCGACGGCGGCCTGAGCTGGCAGCAGGTGGCGCCGGCGGGCCAAATCGGCGACGGATTCCAATTCGTGGATCGCGGTCATGGCTGGACCTTCGGCCGGAGCTGCCAATCCTACGGAGACGGCGTCCCGGGGAGTCTTTGCTCAACGTGGCAAGCGCGCACCACGGATGGCGGCGCGAGCTGGAGCGGCGCCGGTGGCGCGGGGGTCGCGGCCTTCTATCTCGATGCGAGCAACGGCTGGGGCATCAGCTCATTTGAGGATCACGACTCTAAGTGCGGGCTCTGCGCCTGGGATTACTCGCTTGTGCGCACGCGCGATGGCGGCCTGAGCTGGGTTACGCTGTGGAATACGAACGGCCAATATCCTTCACCCTCCCCGGCATGGCAACCGTCTGATATTGCAGGTCTGGCGGCGACGGATGGGGAACAGGTCTGGACCTGGGGCGACAACCCCGTTGCCGGCGGCCCGACTGCTGCGAGCACCGATGGCGGCTCGACCTGGAGCAATCAGCGCACCGAAGCCGCAAGCCTGTCCGGGGTCCGCTTCGACCGCACCGGCTCAGCTTATGCCCTCAATAACAGCGCGCTGCACTACCGTGTCACCGAGATCGCGGCCTACCGCGCGGCCCACCCGCCGCAGATCGACGGCAACATCGCAGATTGGAGCAGTCCCGCGTACAGCCTCAAGGCCACGGATGCCATCCGGGTCGACGGCGCCGCGCCGGCCCCTCGGGACGGCAGCGCCGTGCTCCGGGCCGCGTGGGACGCCAATAACCTCTACTTCGCCGTGCGCGTCTACGACGCCGTCGTGACGGACAGCGGCGCCAAACCCTGGCAGGACGACGCGGTCGAGCTCGGCCTCGACGGCAACCACGACCACCGCCGCAACTGGGACAAGACCTACGACCGCCAGTTCACGGTCAACGCCCAGGCTGCCCAGTTCGAGAGCGGCAGCCCGGCCGGCCTCCTCAGCGTAGCGCGCGCCGCCGCACCGGGCGGCTATGTGCTGGAGATCGCCGTGCCGCGGGCCAACATCGGGGACCTGAACCTGGCCGCGGGCGCCTTGTTCGGCCTCAACTGGCAGTTGCTCGACGACGACGACGG
>JAPKMS010000270.1 GCA_026645775.1 Anaerolineae bacterium | reverse complement strand
GTCGTCAGCCCGGTGAACCTGGACGTGCACGGCTTCAGCGAAGCGTTCATCAGCGCGTTCGATGCCGCGGGCGCTGAGACCAAGGCCTCGGCGGGCCGCCGCGGCTACAACGTGGCCGTCATTGATCCGCGCACCGGCAAGGTGCTGGACATGCGCGGCTTCGACACCGCGGCGAATAGCTACGAGGCGGACGCGCTGGCTGCCTACCTGGTGGGCGTGCACCGGGGCAATATCGTCGCGCTGGCGACCAGGGAGGACGCGACCGCCCATCTCACCCCGGCCGCCGTGGCCGCGCTGCGCGGCCTGGGCTCCCGGATCAACTCGGCCGCGGATCTGGCCGGCCAGGCGCACGCGCTGGTTGGCGTCCAGGGCGCGGCTCCCGGCGCTGCTGCCGAGACCATCGCCCCCGGCGACGCCTTCCTCCGGGTTGCCGGGGACTTCCGCTCGCTGGCCGCGGCGGTCGACTGGGCCGAAGTGGGGCCGGAGAATTAGGCTGGAAGATGGAACTTCAGGCACGCCGGCCGCGGTGGATTCATCCACCGCCTGTTCCAGGTGAAAGTCCGCTAAAGTGGACTGGCGCTGAACCGCCAACCCGCTTCAGCGGGTTTCCCGGCTTATCAGCCGCCGATTTCAATCGGCAGCGCTTCAATCGGCGGCGTATCGGCTGGGACAATGCGCTGGCGCTCCTGGTTGGCCTATTGGCGTTCGTCTTATATTTCCGCACCCTGGCGCCGGGGCTGCTGGGCGGCGATAGCGGCGAGTTCCAGTTCGCGGCCTGGCTCGGCGGCTTCGCCCATCCCACCGGCTATCCCCTCTATCTGATGCTCGGCTGGCTGTGGACGCACCTGGCGCCGTGGCACGATCCTGCCTGGCGCATGAACGCGTTTTCAGCGTTGTGGGCCGGGATCGCTGTTGGGTTGGTCTACCTGGTCGCTGCTCGCATCCTGCGAGCGATCCAGCCCGCCGATCGGGCGGCCCACCCGCCTGTCATTCGCCTGACCGCGCTGTTTGCCGCGCTCACTTTCGCCGTTACGCCCACCTTCTGGTCGCAGGCGGTGATCGCCGAGGCGTACACGCTCCACGCGGCGTTCGTGTCGGCGGTGCTGTTGGCGGTGTTGATCTGGGCCGAGCGCCGGTCGTGGCGGTGGCTCTATCTCACCGCGTTAACCTATGGCCTGAGCCTGACCCATCACCGCACGATGATCCTCCTGGCGCCGGCGCTGGTCGTCTTCGTTTGGCTGATCGCCCGGGGCCATCTTGAAGCCACCCCAGCCGCCACGCCGGCAATTCAAGCGACTGGGAGCCGTCTGGCGCCGCGTCACCTTGTCACCCTGTCACTCTGTCTCCTCGTTCCCCTCTTACTCTACGCCTATGTCCCGCTCCGCGCACCGCACGTCCCCTATTTCCGCGTCACGATCGGGCCTGAGCAAGTGCTGACGCTCTACCGGCCGACACTGGGCGGTTTCCTGGAACACATCAGCGGGAGCGGGTTCGGCTCGGCTATCGGCGGGGGGCCGCGGCTGGCAGCGGCGCTGGCGAACGCGGCGCGCCTGTTCGTCGGCGAGATGACCTGGGCCGGTGTCATCATGGGGCTGCTGGGGCTGGGATGGCTGGCCCGGCGCAACCGGCCGCTGCTGGCGCTCACCGGGCTCAGTTTCGCCGCCATCGTCGGGTTCAACCTCTCCTACGGCATCGGCGACATCTACGTTTTCTACATCTCGGCGTATCTTATTTGGGTTTTGTGGATGGCTGTGGGCGTGATGGCTGGGGCCGAATCTCTCAGGTATCGCCTTGCGCGTCTCAGCATGGACGCGCAACCGCTTCTTGTATCCTTGTTTCCTTGTCTACTCGCGCTTGCCCTGCCCGTTCACCTGCTGTTCACCTATTTCCCGCAGGTTGACCGCAGCCAGGATAACACCGCACGCACGGCCTGGGAGACGATCCTGGCGCGGCCGATCCCGCAGGATGCCATCCTGGTGACCAACGACCGGGACGAGATGGTGCCGCAGTGGTACCTGAGGTACGTCGAGGGCGCCCGCGCTGATCTGACGGGGCTCTTCCCGCTGATCCAGCCGGGCCCGGCATGGCGTGACGTGGCCGCGGTGACGGATCAGGCGCTGCGCAGCGGCCGGCCGGTCTACCTGGTGAAGCCGATGCCGGGGCTGGAGGTCAGGTTCCGGCTGGAGGCGTTGCCCACTGCGGCCGGCGCAGACGGCAAGCTGGGTGAGCTGGTGCGCGTGCTGGGGCCGGCGGCCAAGGGGCCGCCGGAGCATCCGGCTGTGGCCGTCTATGGCGACCGTGTGCGCCTGATCGGCTATGATCTGCGGCCATCCGCGCCAGCTCCCGGCGAGAGGGTCACTGTGCGCCTCTATTGGCAGCCGATCGGCCTGCTTGGCACCGATTACACCACCTTCGTGCATCTGGTGAACGTCGATGGCGCCAAGATCGGCCAGAGCGACCATCGGCCGGGCGGCGTCTACTATCCGAGCTCGCTGTGGAAACCGGGCGAAATACTGGTCGATGCGCACACGCTGACCGTGGCCGCGGATATGGGCCGCGCGCCGTATACGATCGTTGTCGGGCTGTACGATGCCGCTGCCGAGATGCGCGGCTTGGGCGAGCCGGCCGAGATCGGCGGCTGGTAACGAGCTGTGGGCTTGTGCTTTCTGGTCTCATTGGGTGCGCCATTCATTTCATGATATACTCGTGACACTTCGCTTAAAGCCATAACCGTGTTTCATCACTTCATCACCGCACAAGGAGGTTCGCGCATGAAGTTTATCGTCTGTGTGAAGCTGACGCCCGACACCGAGCAACTGGCCGATGTCAGGCCCCAGGATATCGGCGCCGACGATCTGGGCGTCACGATGGTCTTGAACCCCTGGGATGAGTTCGCTGTTGAAGAGGCGTTGCAGCTTGTGGAGCGCTTCGACGGTGAGGCTGCCGTGGTGACGCTGGGGAGCGAGGAGGCAACCGAGGCGCTCAAGCGCGCGGTCGCAATGGGCATCGAAGAAGCTGTCCTGCTCTCCGACCCGGCGTTTGCCGGCAGCGATGCCTGGGGCACGGCTCACATCCTGGCCCAGGCCATCAAGAAGCTGGGCGACTATACGCTGGTGCTCACCGGCAAGCAGTCGGTGGACGGCAACAGCGGCCTGGTGGGGCCGGGCGTGGCTGCCAGGCTGGGCGTCCCGTTCGTTTCCGGGGTTGCCAAGGTGCTTGACGTAACCGAGGAGAGCGCCACGGTGCTGCGGGAGCTGGATGAAGGGATGCAGACCGTCAAGGTCAAACTGCCGGCAGTGATCTCGGTCAGCAAGGAGATCAACGAGCCGCGCTATCCCAACTTTGTGGGCATCCGCAAGGCCTCGCGCATGCAGTATCCCCCTATCGGCGCCAAGGGGGTGCCGGGGCTGGACATGGGCAAGATCGGTGAAGGCGCGGCGCTGCTCAAGTGGACGAATCTCCGCAAGCCGCCGGCCCGCACGGGCAAGTGCGAGTTCATCCAGGGCGCCTCGGTAGCCGAGCAGGCCGCGCACCTGGCCGACAAGCTGATCGCCGAGAAGGTGATTTGAATCGGCGAATGGCGAATCAGCGAATCAACGGGCATCGCTGTTCGCTCTTTCGCCTTTCCAGATGAGGGGGTTGCTACGATGTCCATTCTGGTCTATGTCGATCACTTTCACGGTGCGGTCAAACCGGTTTCCTGGGAGATCATGGGGAAGGCGCGTGAGCTGGGCGGGAAGCTAGGTGCGCCCGTTGTGGCATTTGTTGCCGGGCAAGGCGTGAGCGCCATCGCCGCGGAAGCTGTTGCCTTCGGAGCAGACAAGGTCCTGGTCGCGGATGGAGCGCCGTTTGCGAAGTTCAATGCCCAGGCGTATACCGCGGCGCTCCGGGCCGCGATTGCGGCCGTCCAGCCGGGCATCATCCTGGCGCCCGCGACCGCCGGCGCGCGCGACGTGGCTGCGTTGGTTGCCTGCGAGTTGAACATCGGCCTGGCCGCGGAATGCCAGGCGCTCGACCTGGACGCCGCCGGCCATCTGCTCGCCGAACGGCCGGTGTTTGCGGGCAACATCATCACCACCGTCACCTTCAACAGCCCGGTCCAGATGGCGACCGTGCGCGTGCGCAGCTTCCCGATGCCGGAGCGCGAGGCTGCCCGCACCGGCGCGATCGTGCCCCTGGCGGTGCGCCTGGATGGGTTGGCCGGCGCAGAGGAAGTGCTGAGCTTCGATGTGACTGAAACGGGGGAGCTGGCCGTGGAGAACGCGGGCGCCATTGTCGCCGGCGGCCGCGGTGTCAAGGGGCCGGAAGGCTTCGCACCCCTGCGCGAGCTGGCCAAGACCTTGGGCGGCGCGGTGGGCGCTTCCCGTGCCGCCGTGGACGCGG
>JAPKMS010000269.1 GCA_026645775.1 Anaerolineae bacterium | reverse complement strand
GGTGCACCTGCGCAACGTGCCGCCTACGCCGGCCAACTATGCCCAACGGAGCGGCCGCGCCGGCCGCGCGGGCCAGCCAGCCCTGATCCTGGCCTACTGCTCAGGCGGGTCAGGCCATGACCAATACTTCTTCCGCCGGCGTGACAAGATGGTGGCCGGCGAGGTCACCGCGCCTCGGCTAGACCTCAGCAACGAGGACCTGGTCCGCAGCCACGTCCACGCGATCTGGCTCGCCACTACCGGGCTCAGCCTGACCGAAGATCAGGGCTCGATCCTCGCCGTCGTCGATGTCGCGCAGCCCACGCTCACCCTGCAGGACGTGGTCAAGGACCAAATCAAGCTGACGCCACAAAAGCGGCAGGCCTGCATCGACGAGTGTCGCCGCATGCTCGCCGCGTGTGGGCCGGATGTCGAGAACGCGGACTGGCTCGCCGCTGGCTGGGTCGAGACGCAAATCGACCGGGCGGCCGCGGCGTTCGCGGCTGCGTTCGACCGCTGGCACCAGCTCTACCGCGCAGCCATGGCCCAGCTCATGGATGCCCAGCAGCGCCAGGTACTGGGCTTCATGAAGGCGGGCAAGAACAGCGCGGACGCGGTCAAAGATGCCGAGATCGCCATGCGCGAGGCGCGGCGACAGTTGGAGCTGCTCACCTGTCAGAACGTGCGGGCTGAGGAGAGCGACTTTTACGCGTATCGCTACCTGGCCAGCGAAGGATTCTTGCCGGGCTACAACTTCCCCGCGCTGCCGGTCCGCGCGTTCGTCTCCAGCCGCAGCGAGGGCGAGTTCATCAGCCGACCGCGATTCCTGGCCATCAACGAGTTCGGGCCGGACAACGTGATCTATCACGAGGGTGCGAAGTACCAGGTCAACCGCGCCTGGCTGCCCACCCAGGAACCGGAGAAACGCTTCGTCCGCGCCAAGCTCTGCCTGGGCTGCGGCTACCTGCACGAGGGCGAGGCGGTCAACGAGGAGAAGTGCGGCAACTGCGGCGGCTCGCTGGAATCCGGCGGCCTGTACGTCGTCAACCTGTTGGAGATGCCAACCCAGGGCACCGAGCGTCGCGACCGCATCACCAGCGACGAAGAAGAGCGCCTACGGATGGGGTACGACGTGAAGACCAACTTCCGATATGCGCAGGGGCCGGATGGCCGGCTGCGGCGGCGGCTGGCGAGTGTTCGGGGGACAGAAGGTAGGGGGGAGGTCTCCTCGCCCTCGGGCGGGGAAACCCCGCCCCTACTGGAGATGGCCTACGCGCCCGCGGCCACCCTGTGGCGCATCAACCACGGCTGGCGCAAGCGCCAGGAAGTCGGCTACCGGCTGGACCTGAAGCGGGGCATCTGGCTTGGGCAGAACGAAACTCCCGGCAAGACAACGGGCAGTGCGCCGGGCGAAGTCAAGTCACAGGTGCGTCTCTTCGTGCGCGGTACAGCGAACGCGCTGCTGGCCCATCCGCGCGCAGGCGCGGCTTTGGACAGTCCCTCCTTCCTGCCGAGCCTCCAACATGCGCTGGCCCGCGGCATTGAGGAGATGTTCGAGGTTGAGGAGAGCGAGTTGGCGTCGGAACGGATCGGCGAGGGGGAACACCTCGGCATCCTGTTCTACGAGGGGGCCGAGGGTGGCCTGGGAGTGCTGCGCCGGCTGGCCCAGGAACCCAGCGCGCTGGCCGCGGTGGCGCGCAAGGCATTGGAGCTGCTGCACTTCGATCCCGACACAGGCGAGGACAAACGGCCGGGGGACGACGAGAACGGATGCAGCCGAGCCTGCTACGAGTGCCTGATGTCGTACTACAACCAACGCGACCACCGGCTGCTCAACCGTCACGTCGTCCGTGACTACCTGCAAGCGTTGGCTGAAAGCGTCACCCAGGTGGGCGGCGCAGAACGCGATTACGAGGCGCACTATCGCTGGCTGCGCGAGCTGACGGACAGTCGCTCGGAGCTTGAGCGAACCCTGCTCGACCACCTGCACAGCACAGGCCGGCGGCTGCCCGATTTCGCGCAGTACACGGTGCCCGACGTGATGACAGTGCCCGACTTCTTCTACGAACCCAACGTGTGCGTCTACTGCGATGGCAGCGTACACGACGAACCACAGCAACGGGCGACCGACGAGGCGATTCGGCGGGAACTCAAGGCGCGGGGGTACCGGGTAATCGTGATTCGGTATGATTGCGACCTCGAGAAACAAGTGCGAGATCTTGACGATGTGTTCGGCCCGAAATCGCGTTAGCTGAACAAGCTGGAAAACCTTCCGTTCGACAAATAGGTGGGATAGCAGTATGCTAATCCGACATCTGACAATAACCAGGTTCCGAGGCATCAAGCATT
>JAPKMS010000268.1 GCA_026645775.1 Anaerolineae bacterium | reverse complement strand
GCGCACTTCATCCTGGTCTACGGACGCCGCCGGGTGGGCAAGACGACGCTGCTGCTGCACTGGGCGCAACAGACCGGCCGGCCGGTGATCTACTGGGTAGCTAAGCGCGATCTGCCGGCGTTGGTGCGGCAGGGCTTCACGCGCGCGCTGTGGGCCTGGGCCTATCCGCCGGGCGGGCTCACGGGGGATCCCGATCTTGCGGCCCCGCGCTATGATTCCTGGGAACAGGTCTTCGAGATGGCGGCGCGCTTGATCGGCGATCAGCCGGCCATCCTGGTGCTGGACGAGTTCTCCTACGCCGCCGAGTCGGATCCCTCCCTGCCCTCGCACCTGCAAGCGGCGTGGGATCGCCTGTTCAAAGAGCGCAACGTCACAATCGTGCTTGCCGGCTCGCAGATCGGGATGATGGTCGAGCAGCTGGGCTACCACGCGCCGCTCTATGGCCGTTTCACCGCGCAGTTGCCGGTGGACCCATTGCCCTTCGGCGCATTGCAGGAGATCCTGCCGCGTTACTCGGCTGCCGAGCGGGTGGCCACTTACGCCGTGGTTGGCGGCATCCCCGCGTACCTGGAGCAGTTCGACGATGGCGAGAACATCGGGGCCAATCTCCGGCGGCTCTTCATCCGGCGCACAGGCATGTTCCACAACGAGCCTTTCCTCCTGATCGGTGACGTGATCCGCCGGGAGACCCAGACCTACGAGGCGGTGCTGCGGGCCATCGCGGCCGGCCGGCGCACGCCCCAGGAGATCGGTACTGCGCTCGAACTGCCTTCGTCGTACCTCAGCCCTTACCTCAAGCAACTGGAGGCGCTGCGCCTGGTTGAGCGGCGGCTCCCGGCCACCGTGCCGCCCGAGCAGCGCCGCACCAGCCGGAACAGCCGCTACCACCTGGCCGATCCGTACCTGCGCTTCTACTTTCGCTTCATCGCGCCCAACCTCGACCTGGTGGAGCAGGAGCTGACCGACCTGTTGTGGGAGCGCATCGGCGACCAGTTCCGGGCGTTCGTGGGGCTGACCGCGTTCGAGGAGCTGTGCCGCGCGTGGGTGCTGGTTCAGGCGCGTGCCGGCCGGCTGCCGATGAGGCCCGAGTTGGTCGGCAGCCACTGGTCAGCCGACGCGCAGGTGGATGTCGTCGCGATCAACTGGCAGGACCGAGATATCCTGCTCGGCGAGTGCAAGTGGGGCGCGGAGCCGGTAGACCGGGCTGTCGTGCGCGAGCTGATTGAGAAAGCGCCAAAGGTGGCGCCGGGGCCGGAGTGGCGCGTCCACTACGCCTATTTCGCCCGCGCCGGCTTCACCGACGCCGCGCGCGCCGAGGCGGAGACGGTTGGCGCGATTCTGGTAGACCTGGCCAGGTTGGACGCTGATCTGAGAGCTGCGTCGCCTACGTGACGAAGTGGGACAGGTCTTTACTCGGGTTGGCATTTCTCTGCGCCGAAATGCTTGCATTACTCCAGGTATACATGGTATAATTTTCAGCGGGTCAGGTTCTTTTGCTGTTGCTACATTGCCGAGTCGCTGTCGAAAGGTGCTCGCTTCTATGTCTACAGCAGCCTATGCCAGCTTCGATCTCCTCGTGGATCGCGGCCCCCCGCCTGCCGGCTACCGCGCCCGGGTCATCCAGTCGCCAGCCGGTGAGGCAGTCGCTGACTTTGAACTCCCTTTCTCCGCTACCGAGCTGGCCGACTTCCTGCGGCGCATGGGCGGCGACGCGCGTGACGCGGGTGCAGCGCCCGCGGGGGCCGCACCCGCACTCGAGCCCCACAGCTTTGGCGCCCGCCTCTATGACGCTGTCTTCGCCGGGCCGATTGGCCTGTGCTGGCGCCGCAGCCTCGATGAGGCGGAGCGCCGCGGCGTTGGACTACGCCTGCGCCTCCGCCTGACTGCCGGCGTCCTCGACCTGGCTGAACTGCCCTGGGAATTATTGTTCGCCCCTGATCTGAGCCACTTCCTCGCTCTTTCCGATCTGACCCCCATCGTGCGCTACATTGAACTGGACCGCCCCAGCCAGCCACTGCGCGCTCGGTTGCCTCTGACCGTCCTGGCGGTCGTCGCCAGCCCCAGCGACGCCGTGCCCCTGGCCGTGGAGCGCGAGTGGCAGAACTTGCAGGCCGCACTGGACCCGCTGATCCAGCGCGGCGCGCTCGTACTGGAACGGCTGGCGTCAGCCACGCTGCCGGCCTTGCAGGAACGGCTGCGCCGCGGGCCGGTCGACCTGCTGCATTTCGTGGGCCACGGCTTCTTCGATCGGCAGTCCAACACAGGCGGGCTGGTCTTCGAGAACGCGCGCGGCCGCACCGAGGTCGTCACCGCCGAGACCCTGGGGATGCTCCTCCACGACCACGAGGCGCTGCGGCTGATCTTCCTGAACGCCTGCCAGGGCGCGCAGGGCGGGCGGAGCAATCCCTTTGCTGGGGTGGCGCAACGTTTGGTGCAGCAGGGCGCACCGGCCGTGCTGGCCATGCAGTTTCCTGTCAGCGACGACGCAGCCGGCGCGCTGGCGCAGGCCTTCTACCAGGCCCTGGCCGACGGCCTGCCAGCCGACACTGCGCTCAGCCAGGCGCGCAAGGCGCTCGCGGCCCGCGGC
>JAPKMS010000267.1 GCA_026645775.1 Anaerolineae bacterium | reverse complement strand
TTATCACCATTGCTGCGTATCTCGACTATTCGCCCTTTGTCCGTGGCGATCTCAATCAACTGATGCTGGATGTCTTGCGAGAAGAACAAGAGCGACAAAACTGTGCCATTTTCACGTACTGCCTGATGCCGGACCATTTGCACTATCTCATCAGCCCGCGACAAGATGGCATTTCGGTGCTGACCTTCACCGAACAATACAAGGGTAAAACGACCAATCGGAGTTGGAAGTCGGGCTGGACAGGTAAACTCTGGCAACCTCGCTATTATGATCACATCGTTCGCAGTGACGAAAGCCTACGAGCCATCGCCGAGTACATCGTGAACAATCCGGTGCGCAAGGGGTTGGTGGAAAACGCCGAAGACTGGCCGTGGGGCGGATGTATGAATCCGTTACCGCTATGACCGTAGTCTAGCCCCTCGTGGGCGTCGTCGCGTGGGCGTCGTCGTATACGGTCAAACGGGCACAAGGCCCTATACTACCTCAGATGGGGAGATTGGCGTCATGACTCACGGTTGGCCACTGGTACCGCTTGGGGAAATCCTGGACAAATCTAATGAATGGGTTGTACTCGATCCACAGACCGAGTACAAGGAGGTTACTGTTCGTCTTTGGGGGCGCGGCGTGATTCTGCGCGGCGTCATTTCTGGCAGCCAAGTCGCCGGCTCCCGGCGGCTACGAGTTCACCCGCGCGAGTTTATCGCCTCCCGGATAGATGCCCGCAATGGAGCCTTCGGTCTGATTCCTGCAGAGCTCGATGGTGCGATGGTAACCAACGATTTTCCGGTCTTTGTCGCGACTAAAGATCGTTTACTACCGGAGTATCTTGGGTGGCTTAGCAAGACCCGAGGGTTTGTCGAGTCTTGTAAGACAGCCAGTGAAGGCACCACCAATCGGGTACGGCTAAAGGAAGACAAGTTCACTCGAATGAAGATCCCCCTCCCTCCTCTGCCTGAACAGCGCCGCATCGTGGCGCGGATCGAGCGGCTCGCGGCCAAGATCGAGGAGGCGCGGGAGCTTCGCACACAGACGAATCTTCATCGTGAGTTGATACATGTCAGCGCACGGCACCGGGTTTTCTCTCGACTAACCCAGCAGATCAAGACTGTTCGGATAGATGAAATCGCCGATTCTCGTCTGGGAAAAATGCTGTCTCGAAATCAGTCCCTCGACGAGAAAGCCACGCCCTACCTTCGTAACGCAAACATTCAGTGGGACAGACTTGATCTCAGAGATGTGCATCGGATGGAAATCTCCGCCGACGAAAAAGCCACATTTTCACTTCTGCCGGGTGATATTCTTGTCTGTGAGGGAGGCGATATCGGAAAATCGGCTATTTGGAATGCAGAAATACCCGGCTGCGTTTATCAGAAAGCACTCCACCGAGTGCGAGTTGACCAGAGCATAGTCCTACCGCGGTTCATGCTACATCACATTTTCTGGGGGGCCGAACAGGGGCACTTTGCTGACATCAAGACGCAAACCACCATCGCTCACTTGACTGGGGTGAAGCTGAAAGCTTACCATGTGGTCATACCATCTCTTGCCGAACAACATCATATCGTCGCCTACCTGGACGGCCTGCAAGCCAAAGCTAACCCCCTGAAAGCTCTCCAATCCCGCACCGCCGCCGATCTGGATGCGCTGCTGCCGGCGATCCTGGATCGGGCGTTTCGGGGGGAACTATAGCTTTGCGACGTAGCGTAGGGCCTTGTGCCCGTTTCGTTGACCATCAGACGCCCACAAGGGGCTATACTACGTCTTGCGGAGCCTAAGCAGTTTCGATGCACAGCCTTTCCAAAACCACCGTCTCCGTAGATGCAGCCCAATCCATCATCACTGGCGCGTTCGGCGCGGCCAGCACCATCCGCGCCTTCGAAGAGCTGACGGACGGCTTCTTCAACACCGCGTACGCCATCACGCTGGCCGATGGCCTGCGCTGCGTGCTGAAGGTCGCGCCGCCGGACGCCGTGCGCGTGCTGCGCTATGAACGCGACATCCTGGCCGCGGAGGTGGCGGCCATGCGACTGGTGCAGGAACGGACGAGCATCCCCGTGCCAGAGATCTTCTGCCACGACACCAGCCGCCGCCTGCTGGACAGCAACTTCTACCTGATGGCGTTCGTTGAGGGGACGCCGCTCAACAAGCTGCGCGACCAACTATCACCCCCGGAAGCATGGGCGATCGATCGCGCGACCGGCGACTATCTGCGCCAGATGAACGCGATCACCCGGCCGGCCTTCGGCTACTTCGCCCATCCCCAGCCGGCCGGCCGCTCCTGGCGTGAGACATTTCTGGACATGGTCGCCGGCGTGCTGGCCGACGGGCAGGCGCTGGACGTGCCGCTGCCGCTGGCCTACGACGCGATTGCCGAGCGCGTCACCCAGGCCGCGCCGATCCTGGATGCGGTAGCCGAGCCGCGACTGGTGCACTGGGACCTCTGGGATGGCAACATCTTCGTGGACCCTGCCACCAAGCACATCACCGGCATCATTGACTTCGAGCGCTCGCTGTGGGGCGATCCGCTGATGGAAGCGACCTTCGTCTTTGCGCCGCCCGCCGGCCTGGCTGCGTTCACCGAAGGCTACGGGCAATCCTTGCTCGACACGCCGACGCAGATTCGGCGCCGGGCGCTGTACAACATCTACCTGTTCCTGATCATGATCATCGAATGCCGCTACCGACAGTACGAGACGCAGGATCAGGAGAAGTGGGCGCGGGAGCAGTTGGTGGTAGGCCTCTGCCGATAGGCCGGGGAGTAACCCGCCCAAATTGCGAATTGACAGACCCCCTTCAATCGGCTAAACTGGCAGCCGCTGGATATTTGTCTGCCAGGCCGCTGGCTGAGCGGCTGCTCCGGGTTCCACGCTCCAGGTTCCCTGGGAGGAGGTGAGGCTATTCGGCTCCGCGAAGGCTATCCTGTTCCTGCACTGCGATTTATCTCCCTGTTGAAAGCCCGTTTTGCGCCCAAAAGGCTTACGTATGAGGAGGACCCCGTGAAGAAAGTATCTTTGGCCCTGGTCGTGCTGACGATCGTCAGCCTGGTGCTCACAGGTTGCGCCCAAACCGCGAGCACGCAGACCATCAAAGTCGGCGTCGTCGCTGAGCTCACCGGTGACATCCCCGCCGTCGGCGCATCGTGCAAGAATGCCGCTGAGATGGCGGTGAAAGAAGTCAACGATGCCGGCGGCCTCGAGGTCGGCGGCAAGAAGTACCAGGTCGAGCTGTTTATCGAGGACAATGCGGGCAAGGCCGACCAATCGGCTTCCAGCGCGCAAAAGCTCATCACCCAGCAGAACGTCGTCGCCATCATCGGCCCCAACGCCAGCCGCTACGCCATCCCCGCCTCCGAAATTGCGGAAAGCTCCAAGGTTGTCCTGATCAGCCCGTGGTCCACCAACCCCAAGACCACGCTGGACGCCAAGACCAATGCCGCCAAGAAGTACGTCTTCCGCGCCGCCTTCATTGACGACTTCCAGGGCCGCGTGGTCGCCAAGTTCGCCTTGGATAACCTGAAAGCCAAGAAGGCTGCCGTGCTCTACGACGTGGCCTCGGACTACAACAAGGGCATCGCAGAATTCTTCAAGAAGACCTTCGAGGAAAACGGCGGCACGATCGTGGCCTTCGAAACCTACACGACCGGCGATAAGGATTTCTCGGCCCAGCTCACCAAAATCAAGGAAGCTGCGCCGGACGTGGTCTTCCTGCCCAACTACTACAGCGAAGTGCCGCTGCAGATCCAGCAGGCCAAGCGCCTGGGCATCAACGTGCCGTTTCTGGGCAGCGACTCGTGGGGCAGCGCCGAGCTGATCAAGCTGTGCGGCGCCGACTGCGAGGGATACTACTTCAGCACCCACTACGCGGCCGACAACGCCACCCCGGTGGCCAAGAAGTTCATCGACGGCTACACGGCTAAATACGGCAACACGCCGGACGACGTGGCGGCCCTGACCTATGACTCCTTCGGGCTGTTGTGGACCGCGCTCAAGAACGCGGGCAAAGTGGATCGCCAGGCCGTGCGCGATGCCCTGGCCAAAGTGCCCAACTACGAGGGCGTCACCGGCAACATGCAGTTCCAGGAAGGCTCCGGCGACCCCATCAAGAGCGCCGTGATCCTGCAGGTCAAGGGCGACAAGTTCGTCTGGTTCGCGAACGCCAATCCGTGAGTGGGTTGGTAGATTGGTAACTTGGTAGATTGGGAGATCGGCAGGTCGGTGACTGGGTAGACTGGGAGATCGGTAGGTGAGTGACTTGGTAGATCGGTGACAGGTAAGTATCTGTCCGAAAATTAGCTCTGGCTGGTCTTCGCGATTCACCCCTGTGGGGCTGACCGAGCCAGGGCCCGGTCGAAGACCGGCCAGAGCGGGAAGTTATTCGCTGACAAGTCCTTAGCAGTTTTCGGATAGGTTCTAGGCTTGAGAAAGGCGCTTTGTCATCATTTGACCAAGTCACCCAGTTACCAAGCTACCCAGTTACCAAGCTACCAAGCCACCAAGCTACCCAGTTACCAGTCTACCCAGTTACCGTGTCACCAATCTACCAAGTTACCGTGTCACCGTGTTTCCGCTGAGGTCCCGCCATGACCTATTTTCTCCAACAGTCTCTCAACGCGCTCCAACTGGGCAGCATTTACGCGCTGATCGCGCTGGGCTATACCATGGTCTACGGCATCCTCACCATGATCAACTTCGCGCACGGCGACCTGTTCATGGTGGGCGCGTTCTTCTGCTTCATCGCGGCAGTGCTGCTCAAGCTCTCTTTTGTGCCCACCCTGCTGCTTTCGATGGCCGGCGTGGCTGTGCTCGGCGTTCTCATCGAGCGGCTGGCCTACAAGCCGCTGCGCAATGCGCCGCGCGTATCGGCCATCATCACCGCACTGGGCGTCGGCATCTTTCTGGAGAACTTCACCCTGGCGCTCGATCCCTACCCCGAGAGCATCCCGCAGCTCATCCCGAACATCGTCTGGAACGTGGGGGGCGTCTCCGTCTCATTTCTGCAGGTCCTGATCATCCTCCTCTCCATCGGCTTGATGCTGCTGCTGGACTTCATTGTGCGGCGGACCATGGTGGGGATGGCAATGCGCGCGATCTCGTGGGATAAGACGATCGTGCCACTGATGGGGGTCCCGCTGAACCTGGTCATCTCGCTCACCTTTGCCATCGGCACCAGCCTGGGCGCGGCAGCCGGCACCATGTACAGCCTGGCTTTCCCGGTGATTGATCCGTACATGGGCATCATGATCGGCTGGAAGGCGTTCATCGCGGCCGTGGTCGGCGGCATCGGCAACATCCGCGGGGCCATGATCGGCGGCTTCATCCTGGGCGCGGTGGAGGTGTTTGTGGCCGGCTACGGCAGGTCCACCTACCGCGACTTTGTGGCGTTTGCGCTCCTGCTGGTCCTGCTCATCTTCCGGCCGTACGGGATCCTGGGCAAGCCGCGGCCCCAGAAGGTGTAACGATGACAACACAATCTTCAACGAAAACATCCTGGGGCGCGCGCTGGGAGGCGCTGATGGCGAACCGTCGCGTGCTGCCGATCCTGCTGATCGTCGGCCTGCTGCTGTCGTTCGCCATCCCGGCCTTCGGCCTGCTCGACCAATACGTGCAACTGATCGTCATGTACGTGGGGATCAACATCATCCTCGCCGCCAGCCTGAACCTGGTGAACGGCTACATGGGCGAGTTCTCGGTGGGCCATGCCGGGTTCATGGCCGTCGGGGCCTACGTCGCCTCGATCCTGACCGTGCGCGTCTTCCCGGAGAGCGCCCAGGCGTTTCTCTTCCCGGTCGCCATCATCGCGGGCGGGCTGGCCGCCGGGGTCGCGGGGTTGGTGGTCGCGCTGCCGTCCTTCAAAACCCGCGGCGACTACCTGGCCATCGTCACGCTGGCGTTCCTGATGATCGTCAAGTCGGTGATCGAGAACATCGAGGCGATCGGC
>JAPKMS010000266.1 GCA_026645775.1 Anaerolineae bacterium | reverse complement strand
ATGAAATTGCGAATCAGATCAGCCTGGGTAAGCTCGCGTCCAGTGGAGTTCATGCTCTCGAAGATTAGTTGGGGGTTGTCCTGGTCGCGATTGAGCGAGATATCCACCACCACCAACTTTGCCAATCCCCTACACACGGCCATCAGATCGCCTTTGCAGCCGGCGATCCACGATTCGAACAGTGCGAAATTCTCCTTGACTCGCAACGATGGATCTCTCGGCTGCTTGCTATTGCCAGCGATGGCGATCAGCGAACCTCTGTCAGTCTGCGACAAGATCAGCTTATAGCGCCGTTCGCCCTCTTCCTCTGGATTCAGCAGGTAGTAATTGCGCAGCTTGCGCGGCGAGAAACCGTCTACAGGCTCGCGCTGCCCTTCTGCCAGCTTGTCCAACGCATTCGCCAGGGCCGCGATCAACAATGTCACAGTCGTCAAACGTTGCTGGCCGTCAATGACCAACAGCGACGCGCTTGACACCTGGTACAGCCCCTTTTCAATATAGACGATGGAGCCGACGAAGTGCGCTGAAATGGCCTCGTTGCTGCCGGTGCGCATGATGTCATCCCATAATTGGCGGCACTCGCGCTCAGTCCAAGAGTAAGTGCGTTGGTAGATGGGGATCACGAACTGGGGTGATTTCTTGAGGAATTCCAGAAACTTGGCTTCGGTTGCCTTCATTGAACATCTCCAGAATTAGGGATTGAGGCTTCGGTGACTTTTCGAGCATCAATTTGTTAACATGGAGCCGTTCCCATTTCTGTCCAAGTGATAGGTGCGTGTTTCACAGCCGGTACATACCTCTGACCAGCCTCAGCCGTCAATGTCGATAATTATACCGGCACACCGCGAGTTCGCGCAAGCTCCGTTGCGCGCCGGGGTCAGGCTCCAATCGTGTCCGCTCCTACAGCACCGGCCGGATCTCTCTGATAGCCTGAGATGTTGAAGATTAGATTTAAGTCGGTACAATCAAAAGACAAGAGGAGATCTAACTATGAAAGTCGGCATTCTCGGTTCTGGGATGGTGGGACAGACACTGGCGGCGAAGCTGGTGGAGCGCGGGCAGGACGTGATGGTCAGCGCACGCAGCCCGGAGAAGGTGGCCGCGTGGGCCGCGGGCGCGGGGGTCAAGGTCGGCTCCCTCAGCGAGACGGCAGCGCACGGCGCGATCGTGATCAACGCGACCAAGGGCGAGGCGTCGGTGGAGGCGCTGCGCGCCGCGGGCGAGGCCAACCTGGCCGGCAAGATCCTGGTGGACATCGCCAACCCGCTCGACTTCTCGCGCGGGATGCCGCCGACCCTGTGGGTTTCCAACACCGACTCGCTGGGCGAGCAGATTCAGCAGGCCTTCCCGCAGGCGAAGGTCGTCAAGGCCCTCAACACCCTCAACGCCGGCCTGATGGTGGAGCCGGGCAAGCTGGCCGGCGGCGATCACACGATCTTCGTCAGCGGGAACGACCCCGCGGCGAAGGCCGAGGTCAGCCGGCTGTTGGGCGAGTGGTTCGGCTGGCGCGACATCATTGACCTGGGCGACATCACCACCGCCCGCGGCACCGAGTCGCTGCTGCCGGTGTGGATCCGCCTGATGATGGCGTTCGGCCACGCCAATTTCCAGTTCAAGATCGTGCGCTGAGCATAGCGAAGTGTACCATCTGATGGGGTGCTCCGTTGTCGAGGGATGGACTCCCGACGCAGCGGGAATTGTGTGGGATGCTGGGGGCGGGGAGGACCGCGCGGGCCGCGGCTCCCTGGAGGCACAACTCCCCCTCTCCTGACGGTGAACCGCGGTTTACCGTCAGGAGAGGGGGTAGGGGGTGAGGTCGCTACACCATCTTGGCTAAATCCGGGCGCTTGCCCGAGGCCGCGTCGCCGAACAGCACGGCGCTGTACCCCGTCAGGTCGCCGGATTGACCGAGGCTCCAGGTGACACTGCGCCGGGCCTCTTGAAATGCCAGCCCCACGTTTTCCATCCCCAACAACGCGTCGTAAAACGTCGCTGCAAACTGCTCCGCGCCGGAATCGGTGACGGGCCAGAAGTAGCCGACGTACGCCGCACAGCCGGCCGCGAGAAACGCGGCCGCCAGCCCATTGGCCTGGCTGCCGCTCGTGGCTAACCGTTGTCCGCCGGCCGCGCGGCCGCTTTCACACGCGCTGTTGAAGACGAGGTAGGGCGGCGCCTGCCAGTTCAGCGCGAGGATCTCGTCATCCGGCAAGGGGCCATCGGCCAGGCGGAGCGCGCTGGCGGCCGGGTCGTTGGAGTCGACTGCTGCGTGGCCGGCGAAGTGCAGGATGTCGTAGTCGCCGCGGGTGGCGCGCTGGATGAAGTTGGCGCGGGTGGCCTCGCCGCGTGCCAGCACGTCTACGGTCAACGGGTAGCGCGTGCCTCGCTCTGCCAGCGCAACCAGCGCGGCGACCTCGGCATCGGCCGCGGCCAGGTCGGCGGTGGGATTGGCGACCGCCAGAATGCGGATTTGCGCATCCTCACTCAGTGGGTTGCGGCCGGCGCGTGGCAGCGCACGCGTGGTCACCAGGCGGCCAAAGGGATATTGCAGCGCCAGCGGCCCGTAATCGTCCGCCATCAGTTCCCACGGCAGGTTCAGCGTGGTCTCGTCGACGTCCAGCAAGATGGCGGTGGGCCGGCTGCGCCACAGGATCTGGCGGCCCTGCTCGCCGACGAACGCGTCGTACAGCTTGCGCCCCAGTTTGTCCAGCGTGGGTTGGATCTCACTCGCGAGGAGGCCGTCGCGGCCCTGGCCCCACTCATATAACGCCTGGGCGGTGGCGAGGAAGTACTGTTCCAGGTCGGCCGGGATCGAGACATTCTGCTGCCAGGTGATGCCTGCACCCTCCTCGTGGAGAGAAACCAGGAAATCGAGCGCTTCACCGGGCTGCGGCAGCTCGCGGCTGAACCGGGCGATTGAGATGTGCAGCACTTTGGGGAGCGCTTCTTTGCCGTGACCGTAACCGCCGAAGATCATGGGATCCCTCCTCAAGCATCCACTTTTCACGACTGCACAGGGATTGCCGGACACGAATTCACACGGATTTTGTCGGTGTTCATCCGTGAAATGCGTGGTCCGAACATTCTTGTGGGATGCGTAAATGTCATCGGGCGCACTACACCACCCCACGCTTGCGCAAATCGGCAATTATCTCGGCCGTGAACCCTAGCTCTTCCAGTATTGCATCGGTGTGCTGCCCCAGCATCGGCGGCGGCAGGCGATAGCTGATGGCGCCGCCGCGCAGGTGGGGCGGGAAGCCGAGAGAGCGCACCAGCCCGGCGGCGGGATGCTCCAGTTCGACGATGAACTCGCGTGCCAGCACCTGCGGATCGGCGAGCGCCTCGCCCAGCAGATAGATCGGGCCGGAAGGCACATCGGCCTCGCGCAGGCGCTCCAGCCAGACCGCTTTGGGCTGCGCCACGAACCGCTCGGTCAGCATGGCCTGCACCTCAGCGCGGTGGATGTTGCGCTGGGGGTTGGTAGCGTAGCGCGGATCGTCGCGCACCTCGGGCGGGATGCCCAGTAGATCGCACAGCCGCCCCCAGATGCGGTCGGTGCCGCCCGCGATGATGATCCAGCCGTCGGCGGTTGGGAAGGGCTGGTAGGGCGTGATGGTGGGGTGGATGTTGCCCATGCGCGGCGGATTGGCGCCGGTGGCGAAGTAACTGCCGGCCAGATTGGTCAGCCAGCCCATCTGAGACTCCAGGATCGCTGCGTCAATGGCCTGGCCGCGGCCGGTGCGTTCGCGCTCGTACAGCGCGGCCAGGATGCCGATCAGCGCGTAGAGGCCTACGGTCATGTCGGAGATCGGCACGGGGTAGCGCATCGGCTCGCCGTCCGGCGCGCCGGTCAGGCTCATGATCCCGCTCATCCCCTGGGAGAGGATATCGTAGCCGGGTTGGCCGGCGCGCGGGCCGGTGTGGCCGAAACTGGTGACACAGACGTGGATCAGTCGCGAGTTGCGGGCCAGGCAAGCGTCCGGGTCGAGCCCCAGCTTCTGCATCGAGTTGAACCGGGGCAGGTTGTTGATAAAGATGTCCGCGCTGTCTACCAGCCGCTGAGCGATCGTCTGGCCCTCGGCCGTGGTGATGTCGAGTGTCAGGCTGCGCTTGTTGCGATTGGTGGACATAAAATAGGCGGACTCGCCGTTCACAAACGGCGGCCCCCAGCCCCGCGTCTGGTCGCCTGTGCTGCGGCGCTCGATCTTGACCACGTCCGCACCCATGTCGCCCAGGTACATGGTGCAGTACGGCCCCGCCAGCGCCTCGGTCATGTCGACGACGCGCAGGCCGGAGAGGAGAGGAGTTGGTTGACTGTTAGACTGAAAAACTGGTACATTGGTCATTCGCAGCCTCGCATTGTCTTTTCCGCACACCGTCATTCGTCATTTGTCGTTCGTCGTTCGTCATCTTGCCGCGTCTCCCCCATCCCCACACTCCGTCACTCCTGCACGCCCCGCCGCCGTCGATCCCGCGCACGCCGTTTTTCTGAGATCGACGTGGCTGGGCCGCCGCGCAGCACGTTGATCACCTCGGCCATGATGCAGATGGCGATCTCGGCCGGGGTGTGTGCGCCGATGGCGATGCCGATGGGCGCGTAGACGCGGTCGAACTTGAGCGGGTCGATGCCCATCTCGACCTCCAGCAGCTCGAACACGGCGTCAACGCGGCGCTGCGAACCGATCATGCCGATGTAGGCCACGGGCCGGTCGAGCACCTCCAGCAGGCATTCCACATCGTGGCTGTGGCCGCGCGTGACCAGGACGATGAAGGTGTCGGAGTCCATCGACAGGTCGCGCATCGTCTCGGTCAGCGGTGCAGCGACGACTTTCTGCGCGGTCGGGAAGCGTTCCCGGTTGGCGAAGCTGGACCGGTCGTCCAGCACAGTGACGGCAAAATCGCACATGGCTGCCATTTCCGCCAGCGGCACGGCGATGTGGCCGCCGCCGACGATGATCAGCTCGGGCGCGCGGCGCTGGACTTCGACGAAGACGGAGACGCTGGAAGCCGGAAGCTGGTTGCTGGTTGCTGGATACCGGAGGAGTTTGTGTTGGCGGCCGCGCAGGACTTCCTGCGCGTCGGCAATGACCTGAGGTGCGAGGTCGCCCAGGCCCAGATCGCCCTGCGGCGGCCGGTCGAGCCAGACCACAGCCTCGCGTCCTGCAGCCGGGCCGCTGACAACGGTCGCCAGCGCCACGGGCTCGCGCGCCTGGACCGAACGACGGAGCGCGGCGATGCGTTGTAGGGGCGAGGTCACCTCGCCCCTACCTCCGGCAACCCGCTCCACGAACACATCCATGATCCCGCCGCACACGCCCAACGTCTGCATCGAGACATCCTCGGTGAGATCCACGCGCACGGTAGCCGGCTCGCCGGTCTGGATCACATCGAGCGCGGCGCGCAGCACATCCGCCTCGCCGCAGCCGCCGCCCACGGTGCCCACGTGCCGCCCCAGCGGGTGGATGATCATCTTGGCGCCCACCTCGCGCGGCACCGAGCCTTTGATGTCGATGATGGTGGCGACGGCGACCGTTTCATCGGCTTCCATGAAATCGTTTAGTTTGGCGTAGATGGCATCCATAGCGTGTTCCTCAATATGACATAAGCAGAGAGCTGTTAGTGGCCGGCCCCATAATCCGCGGGCGTATCCAGGTCTGCCAGGATCGTGGGCGTATCCAGCGTCAGGTAGCGTGTGTCGGCGTCGCGGTGCGCGGCCATTACGTCGCGCAGGGTGCCGGTGCAGGCCAGGATCTCGGGCCAGAGCCAGCGCGGCAGCAAAATGGGGTGCCCGGCGCGCATCCGGTAGCTGGGGATCACGATACGTGACCAGCCATCCCCAGCGCCTGCGGCCAGCACAGCTTGCACAGTGGCCGTTTCCATCTGCGGCTGATCGCCCAGGCAGAGCAAGACGGCCGGCGGGGGTGTCGCATCAGAGGCTGCTGACCCGCCATTGACCCCGCTGAGCCGATCCGCTCCAGCAGCCGACAGGTCCACGGCCCGCAGTCCCGCCTGGATCGAGCTCAACATCTCACCGGCCGCGTAATCTGGGTTGTGCACCAGGCTGGCGGACGTCCCAGCCAGCGCCGCGCGAACCTCATCCGCGCGATGGCCGGTTACGACGACGATCTGGTCCAGCCCCGCGGCCTGCAGCGTCCCCACGACCTGGCCGATCACGGTCGTCTCACCCCAGGGCAGGGTGAGCTTGAAACGGCCCATACGGCGCGAAAGACCGGCAGCGAGAAGGATGGCAGCGATCATGGTTGCGATTATAGCATAGGGTGAAGTGGAGTGGGAAGCGCTTCGCTGGGCCTGTTTGCAGGTCGCGATTCTTATGTTAGAATCAAGGGCATCCACTCCGTGGACTGTGGAGCGTTGATATTTGCCAGATAATATTCAAGGAGTAGTGTCGATGAAAAACCCTGTCTCGCCTCGTTCTGCGGCGACTGAGCGTGTTTCCTGGCGGAAGGATATCGCCGCTTTCCAGCATTCCGATGTCCGTCGGAGCGCCTGGCAGCTCATCAACACCCTGGTCCCCTACTTGGCTCTCTGGGTTTTGATGGTGCTCAGCCTGCGCGTGTCCTACTGGTTGACGCTGGCGCTGGCGATTCCAGCGGGTGGATTCTTGATCCGCGCCTTTATCATCTTTCACGACTGCGGCCACGGGTCGTTTTTCGCCAGCAAGACCGCCAACGACGTGACCGGCGTCATCTTGGGCCTGCTGGCCTTCACGCCCTATTATTCCTGGCGTCACAGCCATGCCCTTCACCATGCCAGCGCCGCAGATCTCGACCGCCGCGGCGTAGGGGATGTCTGGTTAATGACGATGGCCGAATATCGTGCGGCGCCGCTCTTGACACGCATCGCTTACCGCGTGTTTCGCTTCCCGCCGGTCACCTTCGGCCTCGGGCCGCTGTTTATGTTTCTGGGCTCCCATCGCTTCCCCAACCCGACCGACGGCAAGCGCGAACGGATCGGCGTCTGGGCGACCAATCTGGCTCTGGCGGGGATTCTCGTCTTGGCCAGCTTCACCATCGGCTGGAAGGCCTATGTCCTGATCCAACTGCCCATCATCTGGGTCGGGGGCATGACCGGCATCTGGCTGTTCTATGTCCAGCACAACTTCGAAGGCGCCTATTGGGCAAAGCACACGCAGTGGGATTACGTGACCGCAGCGCTGCAAGGCTCGTCGTTTTATCGGCTGCCCGCCGTATTGCAGTGGTTCACCGGCAACATCGGTTTCCACCACATCCATCACCTCAGCCCGCGCGTGCCGAATTATTTCCTGCAGCCCTGCCATGAAGCAAGCGCTCTGTTCCAGCAGGTCAAGCCAATCACCTTGCTGTCCAGCCTGCGATCCCTTAAACTGCGCTTGTGGGACGAGGAGCGACGTCAACTGGTCGGCTTCCCCCACGGCTGAGCGATCCTGATGAAAATGATGGTGATGGCATGAACGGACGTCTTCTTGGTTCCCTGTCTGAATGCAGCACGCTGGTCGATCTGCTGCGCTATCGCGCCGGGCATCAGCCCCTGGCGCAAGCGGCTGCCTTCATGGACGATGAGGGTGGTCGCGTAACGCGGTGGTCCTATGCTGACCTCGATCGCCGCGCACGGGCCATCGGCGTACTGCTCCAAGCGCATCGCGCCGGCGGGCAGCGTGTGCTGTTGGTCTATCCGCCCGGCTTGGATTTCATCGCCGCATTTTTCGGGTGTCTGTACGCAGGTGCGGTCGCTGTGCCGGCTTATCCGCCGCGCCCGCGCTTCTTGGCCCGTTTCCAAACCACAGTGGAGGATGCCGCACCGGTTGTAGCCCTGACTACGGACGATCTGAGAGAGATGATCACGGCTGGGCTGCGCGAAACGCCGGGTTTCCCACCGGTCCCGTGGGTCAGCACCGATGGCCTTTCTCTTGACCTGGCCGAGGGCTGGCAGGAGCCATCGCTCACCAGCAACCACCTGGCCTTTCTGCAATACACCTCGGGCTCCACGTCCGCCCCGCGGGGCGTTATGGTGACCCACGGCAACCTGCTCCATAACTCCCAAGTGATTCAGCGTTGCTTCGGCAGCACGCCGGAGGACGTCGGGATGATTTGGCTGCCGATGTATCACGACATGGGGCTGATCGGCGGTATGCTCCAGCCGATGTTCGCGGGGATGCCGGTGACGTTTATGTCGCCGGTGGCGTTCTTGCAGCGGCCCGTCCGCTGGCTGGATGCGATCTCACGCATCGGTGCGACCATCAGCGGCGGGCCCAACTTCGCCTATGACTTGTGTGTCCGAAAGATCACGCCTGAACAGCGGGCGACGCTGGATTTAAGCAAGTGGGCGGTCGCTTTCAACGGTGCGGAGCCGGTGCGTGCCGACACGCTGGCTCGCTTTGCGGCAATGTTTGCCCCCCAGGGATTCCGACCCCAGGCGTGGTATCCCTGCTATGGCCTGGCCGAGGCCACGCTGATGGTCACGGGCGGGCAGCGAAGCCAACTGCCGGTGGTGATGGCGTTTTCGGTCGCGGCCTTGGAAGCCGGAGCGGCTGTGCCGGCCGTGTCCGAGCCTGATGCTCGCGTTCTGGTGGGGTGCGGCCGCGCCTGTTGCGACCAGGAGATCGGCATCATCGAACCTGAAACCCTGGTCGGCGTGCCGGATGGACACGTGGGCGAGATCTGGGTGCGTGGCGCCAGCGTCACCGCCGGCTACTGGCAGCGCCCGGAGGCGAACGCGGTGACCTTCGGCGCGCACCGGGTCGATACAGGCGACGGACCCTGGCTGCGCACGGGCGATCTGGGCTTTATCGCGAGTGGCCCCGAGGACGCGGCCGGCGAGCTGTTTATCACCGGCCGGCTCAAAGAGTTGATCATCATCGACGGTCGCAACCACTACCCGCAGGACATCGAGTTAACGGTGGAAGTGTGCCATCCAGCCCTGGTCACACATGGCGTCGCAGCTTTTTCGGTGGATGTCAAAGGCGAGGAACGGCTGGTGATCGTCGCTGAGCTAGAGCGGGAGTACCTGCCGGGCCGTCCCAACGCCGCCGATCCGCAAGCCGTCACGCGTGCCGTGCGTAAGGCGGTCTCCGAACAGCACGCGATCAGCCTCTATGATCTGGTGCTGGTCAAGACCGGCAGCGTACCGGTCACCACCAGCGGCAAAATCCAGCGCCGCGCCTGCCGGGCGTCTTACCTGGCTGGCTCGCTGAACGCGATTGGCCGATAAGATCTGGCCCCGGGCAGGGGGCAGGTTGGCCGACCGGTCCCACTTCCGGTTTTCCAAGTCACCCCAAACAAAAGGCGCATCCTCGGATGCGCCTTTTGTTTGGGGGGTGTTTTTTTCTAGTACAGGAACATCGGCTTGCCGAGCATGTTGGCGACCTTCGGCCGGTAGTTCTCGCGATCGTATAACTCATCCACATCGACGCGCTTGGTGCCCGAGATGACGGTGCTGAGCGGGATGTGGGTGTACTTGCCATCGCGCAGCGCGGTCATGCGCCCGGAGCGGCCCCCGAAGATCAGATCCGTGGCAAGGTTGGCGTAGCTCAGGGCGACCATGCGGTCCAGCGAGTCCGGCGCGCCAGAGCGCATCAGATACCCCAACTGCTGGTAGATGATGTTCTCGCCGCTGTATTTCTTGATCAGGTCGCCGGTGACCTGGCCGACGCCGCCGAGCTTTTTGTGGCCGTACGCGTCCGCTTCACCGGTCTCCACGATGTCGCCGCCCAGCAGCGTGGCGCCTTCGGAAATGGTCATAATGGCGTAATTGCT
>JAPKMS010000265.1 GCA_026645775.1 Anaerolineae bacterium | reverse complement strand
GCCGGCCAGGTCGCGGCGGCCGATGTTGACCACCGGCAGCGCGCCGCAGACGGTGGCGCTGTAGGCCAGGCCGACCCCCGCAGCCGCCGCGGCAGCTTCCAGCTCACCGAACGCATGCACCAGCGGCCCCTTGTTGGCCAGCACCACGCTCATCCGCCGCTGGATCGCCCGGCGCACGCAATCCAGGCCGGGTTGGCCGGTCTTGAGGTTGACTGCCGAGGCCTCCAGCAGCAGATCGGCCGGGGCCTGCGCCGCCAGCTTGAGTGCGCTCATTCCCGGCACCCCACGCACGAAATTCGCGGCGTTGCCGCCGCGGGCTTTGTGTTCGCACAGGGCAACGGGGTCGATGCCGGCAGCATCCATGATAGCGCCGGAAGAATCGGCCGCGCCGGTCAGCACCAGCTCCAGGTCATAGCGATCCCGAAGCAGGTCGGCCTTGCTCCGCATCAGCTCCAAATATGAGCGGCCCACATTGCCCAGGCCAATCAAGGCGAGGCGGATCGTTTTGGGCATGATTAAGCTCCTTTGGGGTAGACAAGGAAACAAGTAGACAAGGTCTGCCCCCCTGTTTCCCCGCCTCCTTGATTCCTTTTCTACTGACCTACCAACGCCAGCTTCAACCCCTGCCACAGCTCCATGCTGACCTCGGGAGCGAGCGCTGTGGGCGCGGTCGCCGGCTCGGTCAGGTTCATCAACACCGCGATTTCATCGCAGGCGTCAAACTTGGGACAGTAGATGCACTCGTGCCAGATCTTAGAAGAGATGGCCCACCGATCCACGGTGACAAACCCGCAGCGGTTGAAGAAGCCCTCGCTCAACGTCAGCGCACAGATCTGGTCGTAGCCATCCGCGCGCGCGCGGGCTACCAATGCATCCACCAGGCGCCGGCCCAGCCCCGTACTGCGGTATTCGGACGCCACTGCGAGCGACCGCAGCTCCGTCAGGCGCGGGCTCAGCTCGACGTTCGAGCCGCAGCCGACGATGTTGCCCTCATGCTCCGCCACCAGGAACCATCGCACCACGCGGCGGATCTGGTCTGCGGTGCGCGGCAGCATCAGGTTCTGTGCGGCGTAGCCGTTGACGATGCCGAGGATGCCCTCGATGTCAGTCTCGCCGGCCGCTCGGATCAGAATTTCTGCCATGCCTTTGTTCCCACTGCCCCTGAAAACCTTCTGATGCTACAACGACTGAAATATCGCACCCAACCGCCCGATCAACAGAGCCATCTCAGCCCGCGTGATCACCAGCGGCGGCACCAGGCGCAGCGTGTTTGGCCCGGCGTTGATCAGCAGCAGGCCGTGACGATAACCGGCGTTGACCACATCGCTGGCAGGCACAGCCAGGTCCGCGCCGAGCATCAGGCCGCGGCCACGCACGGCAGTGATGAGCGGTGAGTTAAGCTCTTCGAGCCGCTCCTTCAGTTCTGCACCCTTGGCGGCCACGTCAGCCAGAAACTCGGGCTGGTTGATCCGGTCCAGCACAGCCTCGGCGACCGCAGCCACCAACGGCGACGCCGCAAACGTGCTGCCATGATCGCCCGGATGCATCACTTCCGCGACGGCCTCGGTCATCAGCACGGCGCCCATCGGGAGGCCACCCGCCAGTGGCTTGGCCGCCGTCAGCAGATCGGGCGTCACGCCGTAGCCCTGGTGCGCCCACAACGTCCCCGTCCGTCCCAACCCACATTGCACCTCATCGAAGATCAGCAGCGCGTGGTGGCGATCGCACAGCTCGCGCAACCCAGCCAGAAACTCAGGTGTCGCCGGATAGACGCCGCCCTCGCCCTGCACCGGCTCCACGATCACCGCGCATACATCGTCGCCCATCACTGCGGCTGTGCCGACCAGATCGTTGAACGGTGCGATCCGCACACCCGGCAGGAGGGGCCGGAACGCTGCCTGGTACTTTTCTCTGGGCGTGGCAGCCAGCGCGCCGAACGTCCGTCCATGAAACGCGCCGCTGAAGGCCACAATCGCGTGTTTGTCGGGGCCAAAATGATCGTGCGCCCACTTGCGCGCGAACTTGAACGCACCTTCGTTCGCCTCCGCGCCTGAGTTACAAAAGAAAACCCGGTCGGCGAAGCTGCTCTCGCAAAGCTTGCGGGCCAACCGCGCCTGGGGCGCGGTGTGATAGAGGTTGGAAACATGCCAGAGCGTGCCCGCTTGCTCCGCCAGCACCGCCGCCAGGCCGGGATCGGCATGCCCCAGCGCGTTGACCGCAATCCCGGCCACGCAATCGAGATAAGCGTTGCCATCCGTGTCGAAGACCCAACACCCCTGGCCGCGATCCAGCACGAATGGGGCACGCGCATAGGTGCCTAAGACGTACTGCTGTTCGAGATCGATGATATTATTTCTGCTCACGAATGCGCCTCCGTGTAGATTGCCGCGTGCTGCGTGAAGACGTGAAGGCAGGATCGTCACGTGTCACACGTCCCGAATCACTGCTGTCCCATCGCCCTTTGCCAGCCCTGCCAAATCCGTGATCACCGCCTGGTACACCCCGCTGATAACTGCCTCGGTGGCCGAGCGCACCTTCGGGATCATGCCGCCGGTGATGTGGCCATCGGCGATCAAGCCTTCGATCTGCCCGACCGTCAATGCACGCAGGGTGCGGCCAGTGATTTGCACGCCGGGCACGTTGCTCAGGAAGATCAACTTGCTTGCCTCAACCGCGCGGGCGATGCCCGCCGCCACGTGATCGGCATTGACGTTGTAGCTCAGCCCGTCCGTGCCCAGCGACACCGGCGAAATGACCGGAGTCACGCGCAGGTCCAGCAATTGGAGCAAGGCTTCGGCATTAACGTGCTGTACCTGTCCCACCCGACCCAGGCTGCGGCCGTTGATCGAGACGGGCGTCACGCGCACCAGGCCCTGGTCGATGCCGGTCAGGCCCAAGGCATCCACACCGCCGTTGACCAGCCAGCGCACCAGGCGGGTGTTGACGACGCCATTCAGCACCATCTCCACCAGCCGCAGACTCTCGTCGCTGGTCGCCCGCAGGCCTTCGACGGTCTCAGTGGCGACGCCGAGCTGTGCGTGCAGATCCGTGATCTCCTTGCCGCCGCCGTGCACGATGATCACCGCATGTTCCGCCAGTAACCCCCTAACCGCAGCCACAAAACCGGCCAGGAAGGTCTCATCTTCCACCTGGTTGCCGCCGATTTTGAGGACCAGGATGGGTTTGTCTGTCATGTACATGTTCGCTCCATCAGGTTGGTGTATGGGAGTGCGCAGTTACTCCCAACACTCCGTGACTCCCACACTCACATCAACCCCACCGTCTCACCCAGTCCAAACATCACATTCATATTCTGAACTGCCTGGCCCGAGGCCCCCTTGCCCAGGTTATCGATGCTCGATGTGATGATCACTGTGCGAGTGCCTGGCACCGGAGTCAGGCCGATCGCACAGGTGTTGGTATGCGCCGTGTGTGCAAAAGTGGCAACCCGGCCCGGCTTAAGCAGGTAAACAAACGGCTCATCCGCGTACATCGCCGCGTAGCACTCCCGCACGGCGGCCGGCTCCACTCCCTCTGGCAGCGTCACGTAGAGGGTCGACAGCATCCCCCGGCTGATCGGAACCAGATGCGGCGAAAAAATTACGTGCCACATCCCGGATTCCGCATTCAACAATCTCAACTCCTGCTCCATCTCCGGCAAGTGCCGGTGTGTCCGGCCGATGCTGTAAGGGCTGAGATTCTCGTTCGCCTCGACGAAGTGGGCTCCTAGCGACAACGACCGGCCCGCGCCCGAGACGCCGGACTTGCTGTCGGCAATAATTGGCCCCATCAGCCAGCCCGCCCGCGCCAACGGCGCCAGGCCTAAAATCACACTGGTGGGATAGCAACCGGGGTTAGCCACCAGGTCGGCGGCCGCGATCTCGGCCCGATGGAGCTCAGGCAACCCGTAAACCGCTTGCGCCAACAAGTCATGGTGCTGATGCGAATGGCCGTACCACTGTTCGTAAATCGCCGGGTCATGCAAGCGGAAATCGGCGCTCAGATCGACCACCTTGGCGCCGGCTTGTCGGGCCGCGGCCACGGCGCCCTGGCTGGCGGCGTGGGGCAAGCAGCAAAACACCAGGTCAACGCCCGCCAGGTCAGCGCTGGCCGAAGCCACCAACACTTGATCGCCCAGCGCGGGCGCCACCGGGAACACATCGCCGAAGCGCTGGCCGGCTGACTGTTCCGAGGTGAGCCAGGTAACCTCAGCCGCCGGGTGACGACTGAGCAGCTTAAGGAGCTCCAGGCCGGTGTAGCCGGTTGCGCCGATAATGCCGATCTTGATCATGCCGTTTCTCCACAAACAAAAACCAGCACCCGGGTCTGGGTGCTGGTCGCCTCGTGCTGTCTTAGACGTTCGGCTTGCGCGTGTCCCCTGACCGGGTTCTATCCGGGTTGGTTGGGACGACGACGGGGAAAGCGCAAGGTGTTTGCCACGAAAGTTCTCCGAACTTGAGTTATGCTTCTGGACTGACAACTCTGTGCCAGCCATCTTTTGCGGGACGGAGTGTAACACAGGCGCCTGTGACTGTCAAACGCGCTGGCCATAAACCTGCAAGAGCCTCTTTCAGGGAATATTACCCACCGTGAAGGACCAGGTATGGGTCAAGCCGTCGACTGTCACCGAAGCGGTGTAGGTTGTATTCGCCGCCAACGGCTGGCGGGCCAGCAAGATGATCGCATCCCGCGAGCTCAGAATGGCGCGACCCAGCCCTTGCAGCGAGCCATTGGGGTTATAATAGTTCGTTTCGTCAAAGACGCAGTGCTCCAGCGGGGTACTGCCGCGCACGAAGGAGTGCGCCGTGACCTTCGGGACGCCCGCACCGGAGCCAACCTGAATCACGAGCGGCAGGCCCGCGGGGCTTGTGTACCCCGGGCAACTGGTCAGGGGACTTGGAGTCTCGTCCCAATACATCCGTAGGTCCACGACTGTGCCCGGCCCGGGCCAAAGGATCGGGTACCGGATGCCGACCGGCAGCTCCGCCTGCCCCCGCAGGACGTCCAGCGCGGCCCCCACCTGGATGCCGCCATCGGGCTCACGATACGAGCCGAAACCGACTTGCCTCAGGTGCGGGTCCAAGATGCCGACAGCATGGAACGGCGCGACCATCCAGGAATCCAACACCCAGCGGTCGGAGGTCTCCATCAGATCACTCGCGCCGATCAGGTTGCTCGTTTGTGCGGCCGCCTGCCCCTCGGCCGTGTACCACGGGTTCGAGGCATCCTCACTGTGGCTGACGGTATTGGTCTTGACCATGTAACGCGAGTGCAAGGCCGTGCCGGTACTCCAGGACGGATTCTCAACCGCCGGTGGCAAGCCCGCCATCTCGCGGAACTGATTGAGGTAATCCAGCCAGTTCCAGGGCTTGGGGGTGGGGGGCGCAGTTGGGGTCGGAAGTGCACTGGGGGGTGCGCCCAGCGCGCGCGGGGAAAACGGGATGAAGACCCGCGTCTTTTTCGCCACAACTGAAGTGTCCTGTGAACTGACTGCCAAGGCCGGCACTGTCAGCAAGAATGCGAGCAAGCTGGTGGCCAGCAGCATAGACAACGACGCAACTCGAGTGAAACGTCTTAACATCGTTGGTTTTCCAAAGCTCCTTGTTGAGCAGACTACGAAGCCGTCTAGCAGACATACTTAAAAACGTCTCAGGCTCTCATTCGATACGCCCTGCACAAGCATTCATATCAATTTGATAGAGTTATCACGATTGAAAGGTCAAGAGGTTCAGATGTCATGCCCTACGTATTGACGCAGCGGGAAAAACTCGCTGCCACCGCATGTGAGGTTCGCGGGTTGGCAGTTAGTTTGACGAAAGACGAGGGGCGTGATAAAATAGACATACAATCAAGGCACAAACTGCCTTGTCAGAACGCACAGATGGATGCCGTCCCGACATGCAGTTGGTCAGACGGCGTTTTTATTGGTGGGAGAAGTAGGACATATGACGGATACATTTCGCATCATCCCCCTGGGCGGCATGGGGGAAATCGGTAAGAACATGATGCTCTTTGAGCACGGCCGCAATATCCTGGTGGCGGATGCCGGGATCATGTTCCCGGAACATGACATGTTAGGGATCGATGTCGTGATCCCCGATTTCAGCTATCTTCGCGACAAGGCCGACCGCGTGCGGGCGATTGTCATCACCCACGGCCACGAAGATCATATCGGCGCGCTGCCCTATCTATTGGGCGATGTGTTGCCCATCGATACGCCGATCTACACCACGCCGCTGGCCGGTGGCCTGATCGAAGCCAAGCTCGCCGAGTTTCCCAAGTTGGGGCGCCCCAACATCCGCATATTCTCTGCGGGCGAGGGGTTTCGGGTCGGGCCGTTTGAGATCGAGTTCCTCGCCATTACGCACTCCATTCCTGATGGGGTCGGCCTCTCGATCAATACGCCGATCGGGCGTGTCATCCATACCGGTGACTTCAAATTCGATTACACGCCGGTGCGCGGCGGGGGGCCGGGGTTCACGCGCCTGGGAGCTTTGGGAGCGCAAGGGGTCTTGGCGCTGCTCAGCGACTCGACCGGCGCCGAGCGGGCGGGCCACACCCCATCCGAGTCCGTGATCGCGCCTGCGTTCGACCAGATCTTCCGCGAGGCGCCGGGCCGCATCATCATCGCGACCTTTGCGTCACAACTGAGCCGGGTGCAGCACGTGATCGACGCGGCCGTGCGGCACAACCGCGTGGTGGCGCTGGCCGGTTACTCCATGCTGAAAACCGCTGAGATCGGCCGCAAGCTGGGCCACCTGGAAGTGCCCACCGGTGTCTTGGTGGAGCTGAACGAGGCCCTGCGCCTGCCGGACGCGCGCGTCGCCATCGTAACCACCGGCAGCCAGGGGCAGCCCGAGGCCGCCCTGGCGCGCATGGCCGAAGGGACCCATCGACAGATCGAGGTCAAACCCGGCGACACCGTGGTCCTCTCATCCACGCCCATCCCCGGCAACGAGGAAGAAGTGGCGCGCGTGATCAACAAGCTGTTCGCCCGCGGCGCGCAGGTGATCTATCCACCCTTGGCGGCAGTGCATGTCTCAGGCCATGCCAGCCAGGAAGAACAGAAGCTGATGCTCTCGTTGACGCGGCCGCGCTTCTTCGTGCCGGTGCACGGAGAGCTGCGTCACCTGCATGCCCACGCCAAACTGGCTCGGCAGCTTGGTATCGCGGATGCCAACATCCTGATCGCTGAAAACGGCTCCGTCCTTGAATTCACCGCCGATTCCGCGCGCATCGTCGAGCGGCTACCGCTCGGAGAT
>JAPKMS010000264.1 GCA_026645775.1 Anaerolineae bacterium | reverse complement strand
CGATCCTCCGCGCCGGGGTGCCGGCGGCCCTGGCGATGCAGCATCCCATCCGAGACGACGTCGCGATCCAATTCGCTGATACCTTCTACAGCCGGCTGACCGGCGGGCGCTGGGCTGGCCAGGTCGAGATCGCGACCGCGCTGGCCCGCAACGCCTGCTACCTCAGTTTCCCGAACGACCGCGGTTTTGCCACGCCTGTCCTCTTCTTGCGGGGGGAAGGCCGTCTGTTCGAGCTCGCGCCGCAGGAGAAGGAGACCCCCGCCATGGACGCCGTAACGCTGGCCCCGGAAATCACGGCCCTGCTCATCCAACATCTGACACAGCAAGGGCCGGCGCGCGACCGCAGCCGGGGCGCGGCGCTACATGTCGCGCTGCAAACCGCCGCGCAATCCCGGCCCGCCTGGGCGGAGGCGCTGGCCGATCTGGCCGCCGCGCCGGCCGATGAGGACGCCCAGGCCGCGGCGCGCATCCAGCTCAAGAAGCTGCTGGCCCGAGACGAAGGACTGGCCAGCGAGCTGGAGCGGCTGCTGCGGGCCGATGAGGCCGTGCTGCCAGGGCCGCAGGCCGGCGTACAGATCACCGCGGGGGACCGCAGCATCGTTGCCGGCCGCAAGGTGAACATCACCGGCACGGTCATCACCGGCGACATCGGCGGCAATGTCACCATCGGGAAGGGTGGCTGATGTGAGCGACTCGCCTGTAGCCAGCCAGAAAAACCTCACGGCCGGCGAGCGCGCCATCGCGGCCGAGCGGGATGTGATCATCACCGGCACGGTCATCACCGGCAACATCGGCGGCGACGTACACATCCACGAGGCCAAGATCGAGATTCCGCCGCCGCCGGAGCCACCGCGGCCGCCCGAGGTCCTGCACTTCGTGGGGCGCGAGGCCGAGCTCGGCTATTTCGCCGAGAAGATGTCTGTGTTCCACCTGGCGGTCATCACCGGGATGCCGGGGATCGGCAAGACCGCGCTGGCCGCACGCCTGGCCGGCCGGGTCGCATCGCCTTTCAGGACCTTCTGGCACGCGTTTCACGAGGGGGAGGGGTTCCAGTCGATAGTCTGGAAGCTCGCCGGGTTCCTGGCGTGGCACGGGCAGGGGGATCTGTGGCGGATGATGCAGACCGTGCAGGCGACGGGCGGGCAGTTGCCGCCGCCGGAGACCCTGTTCGATTACCTGGCCCAGATGGTGCGCCGCGGGCGGTTCCTGCTGTGCCTGGATGACTTCCAGTTCGTGGACGACGATCCGTTGATGTTCCAACTGGTGGGCCGGCTGCGCGAGGCCGTGCTGGCCGCCGACCTCGACCTGATCATCACCGCGCGGCGGATGCCCACGTTCCTGCAGATGTCGCAGTTCGACGCCCTGGCCGGGCTGGGAGCGGCCGATACCGGGCGGCTCCTGGCATTGGAGGGATTGCGCCTGCCGGACGACGTGGCGGCCGAGCTGCACGCCCGCACCGCGGGCAACGCGCAGTTCCTGACACTGGCCGTGGACGCGTTGAAGCTGGCCGCCGATCCGGCCGAGCTGGTGGCCAACCTGGCCGCATCGGACGACATCGAGCGCTACCTGCTGGGCCAGGTGGACAAAAACTTGGGCGACGCCGAGCGGGAGGTGCTGGCCGCGATCGCTGCGCTGCTGGGCTACGCGGGCACGCGGGACGCGCTCGAGGCGGTGCTGGACGGGGCCAGCATCCAACGCCCGCTGCGCTCGCTGGCCGACCGCCACCTGTTGATCGTCAGCGAGGGCAGCGGCGGGCGGGAGTACGCCCTGCACTCGATGCTCCAGGCATTCTATTACGCCTCGCTGGGCCGGCGGCAGCGGCGCGAGATGCACGGCCGTGCGGCCGAGTACTATGAGATGGAGGCGGTTGATGTCATGAAGGCCGCCATCCATTACGAGCGGGCAGCACGCTATGAGAAGTCTGCCCGGTTGGCGGCCGACAACACCTGGCGGCTGATCAACCTGGGGCAGGCCGAACGGCTGCGTCGCCTGCTGGACGCGTTCGAGGCCGGGCAGTTGGAGCCGTTCCTCTGGGCCAACGTGCAGGCTGCCCGCGGCACCGTCTATAGGTTCCTGGGGGATGGCGCCGCACGCGCCACCTTCGAGGCGGCCCTGGCCGGCCTGGCGGCGCTGCCCGCCGGTGCACCCGTGCTGGAGCTCCGCGGTCGCATCTGCCGGGAGCTGGGCGAGCTGCTGCTCAACCAGGCGCCGCAGGAAGCGTTGCACTGGCTGGAGACCGGCCTGCAGACGCTCGCCGGCACGGCGAGCGCCGAGGTGGCGCATCTGAGGATCGTCATGGGGGCCGTGCTGGGCCAACTGGGGGATTACGACGCGGCCATTAGCACGCTTGACGATGCGCTCCACACGCTTCCTGAAACTGCTTCGCAACTGCATGGCAAGGCCTTTTTGAATCTGCAGGTTGCGTACTTTGACCAGGGCGATTATGGACGAGCCATTTCCTACGGCGAGCGCGGCCTGGCGCTCGCCCGGTCGTTGGGCGACCAGTGGCAGGTGCAGGCCTTCATGACCAACCTGGCCGTCACCCGGTACATCGGCGGCGACTGGCCGGGCGCGATCGCGGACATGGAAAGGGCATTGGCCCTGGCCGAGACGCTCGGGAATCGGGTGGCCCAGACCATGCTGTTGACCAATCTCGGCTTCAGCCACATCAACCTGGCCGATGACGCGGCGGCGCGGCGTTACCTGGCCCGCGCGCTGGAGCTGGCCGGCGTCCTGCACCTCACCATCCCGGAGATCAACGCCCGCCACCGCCTGGCCGATCTCGCCATCCGCAGCGCCGACTGGGCCACGGCCGCAGGCTACCTGGCGCAGGCCGAAGAGGCCGCGCTGCGCGTCGACGCCCGCAGCGCGCTGCCCGAGATTTATAGCGCCTGGGCCGAGCTCAAGCTGGGCCTGGGCGAGCCGGACGCTGCGCTGGCGCACGTGGGGCGCGCCCTCGCGCTGGCCCAAGAAGACGGGCTGACGGTGGAGGAGGGGATCAACCAGCGCATCCTCGGTCAGACCCAGCACATCCGGGGGAACGCAGCAGAGGCACGGGCGGCGTTCGAGGCGAGCCTCGGCCTGCTGGCGGGCCAGGATGACTACGAGCATGCGCGCACCCAGGCTGCCTGGGGCAAAGTGCTGCTCTCGGAGGAGGCGGCCACGGCGCGCGAGCTGCTGCGCCTGGCGCACGGAGCCTTCAAGCGACTGGGCGCCCGGCGCGATCTGGCACAGGTCGAAGCGGTGATGGTGTAGAAGTACAAGGGAGGTGGGTGAGATGAGAGGGGTCTCTGTCAGATCGACTTGGGCTATGATGACATGGGTCGTGATCATTGGGCTGCTGACGACCTTGATCGCCGTGCGCCCCGCGCAGGCGCGGCGTTGGTCGATGATGGACGGGATCGGACCGCGCCCCGCCTTCGACGCGGATAGCGTCTTCTGCCAGGACGGTATGCAACTCGGCGTGGCACTTGTGTCAGCCGGTGACCTGCATCTGAAGGTCGAGCTTTTCGGGCAGACTCTCTATGAGGATACGATTAGGATTGATTTGCCGATCGAAATCGGGTCTCTGCGGGATGAGACAATCGAACCTGGGCAGCCAGAGGTCTACTATGAGTATCGGGTGAGCGACTACTTCAGGATGAATTGGACCCCTCCGAATCGTGCGGGACAGGCGAAGATGTCGTTTGGCCCCAATCTGGAGTGGTTTAAGTATGTCCAGATTGGTTTCTGTAATTTAGGAGTATCCGCACCGTCCGCCGAGATCGTGCAGGTCGGTCCAGGCAGTACGTCTTCCAAGGCGGTCGGCAGCCTGGTCTTTGAGGCGACCGCGCGCGATGCCGAGGTGGGGCCCAATAAGGGCGACGGCGTCTATGCCCTTGAGATGCAGGTCGAGGATATGAGCGGCACGGTTGTCTACCGGACCGTTTCCGAGTATCCCAGGTACGGCGCCTTCGGTGGGGGCTGCGGGAGTTGTACGCTGGGAGCCTGGGTGTTTGTTGATCATGATTTTCGCTGGCCGTGGAGCAACCTCCCGATCCGCTCCGGCGCCCATAAACTGGTTGTTGTGGTGCACACCCTGAAAGGGGTCAAGCTGCGCGTCACCAAGGACATCACCGTGGACGCGCACCAGGCGCGATCCTATCGCACGGCTACGCCACCGGTTATCGACGGCAGTTTATCGGAGTGGGGCAGCGCCGCGGTGATCCCGCTCAACTCCCTCGTGACCGCCACCCGCGTCGGGTGGCAGCCCAGCCCGGCGAACTCCTCTGCGACTGTGCGCAGCCTGTGGACGGCGAGCACCCTCTATTTCGCCATCAGCGTCACCGATGACAAGCTGTGGAACGACGGCCCCCAGCCCTGGCACGATGATGAGATCGAGATCGGCATCGACGGCCTGCGCGACGGCGTCGGCACGGGCGTCGACGACCACCAGTACACCGCCAACCCCGACGGCCGGCAGACGGACCAGGGCACGCCCACCTCTGCGTTCCAGATGAAAACCCGGGCGCGCATCGACGGGTGGGATGCCGAGTTCGCGATCCCGGTCGGCCACCTGAAGGCGGGGACGCTGGCTGCCGGCAAGGTCATGGGCTTCAACCTCGGCCTGCGCGACGATGACGACGGCGGCGACAGTGAACGCCAGCAGGTGTGGGCGGGCACCACCACCTACCGGGTCGAGCCGTCGTGGGGCGCCCTCACGTTAGTCGATACGGCCGCACCCACCGTCACCCCGACGCCGGTCGGCCGCCCCACGGCCACGCCCACGCCGCGCGGTGATACCCTTGCGCTGCAGACCGGCCTGAACGGCTATAACGGCGTGCAAGATACCTTCATCGATAAGGCCGCACCCAACACCAACAACAGCGGCTGGGTCAAGCTCAGGTTGCAGGACGAGAGCTCACCGGAGGCCATGTCATCCCTGCTGCGGTTCGATCTGTCCTCTCTGCCCAAGGGCGCCAAGGTGTACCGCGCGACCTTGAGCCTGTGGCCTTTTGAGCGCAGCGGCGTTGATGGCATCCACACGTGGATCGGCTGGTTGAAGCGGGATTGGTCTGAGACAGAAGCGACCTGGGTGCATGCGCGCACCGGCGTGTCGTGGGAGTCGCCCGGCGCCGCGGGAGCGAATGACATCGGTGGCTGGATCGCAGCGCAGGATTTCTGGACCGAGGATGCCTGGTTCGGGTTCGACGTGACAGCGCTCGTGCGCAGTTGGGTAGCGGGATCCCTGCCGAATTACGGGCTGATTGTCAGGGCTTCCGCACCCGAATTCCCCGCCCTTACCTATGACATCGTGCCGAGCAACTCCGCGGCCGTGCGGCAGGCGTATCGACCGGAGCTGATCGTGAGCTATTGGAGCCCGAACAGGGTCTATCTGCCGTTCACGCAAAAGTGACGGCCCGCGCCGCATCCCTGGGGCGCAGAGCCGGATCGCCGACTTTGCGCCCCGCGTGCTCCTGCGTTATCATCCACGCCGAGATCAGGGTCCAGCGTTGGGCCCTCCCCACCCCATCCGATTTCCTGCGCGGTACGCTGTACCTATCGAGGAGCTGATGCCAACACACCTGTCTGCCGTCAAAGTCGCGGTCGTCCAGGCTGCGCCGATTTTGTTCGACCGAGACGCCTGCATCGAGAAGGCGTGCCGGCTGACCGCCGAGGCTGCGGCCCAGGGCGCCCGGCTGATTCTATTTCCCGAGGCGTTCGTGCCCGCGTACCCGCGCGGCTTCACCTTCGGGACTGTCGTCGGCAGCCGCAGCGCGGCGGGCCGCCATCTGTGGGAGCGCTATTGGGCCAACTCGGTCAGCGTGCCCGGCCCCGCGACCGACGCGCTGGGGGCGGCCGCGCGCGCGGCCGGCGCGTACCTGGCGATCGGCGTCATCGAGCGCGACAGCGAGTTCAGCGGCGGCACGCTGTACTGCACCGTGCTTTATTTTGGGCCGGACGGCCGGCTGCTGGGCAAGCACCGCAAGCTCAAGCCCACCGCGGCCGAGCGGTTGATCTGGGGCGAGGGGGATGGCAGCACGCTGACGGTGATCGAGACGGAGTATGGTAAAATCGGCGGGCTGATCTGCTGGGAGAACTACATGCCGCTGGCGCGGATGGCGCTCTACGCCAAGGGGGTCGAGCTTTACCTGGCGCCCACCGCCGACAGCCGCGACACCTGGCAGGCCACGCTGCGCCATATCGCGTGTGAGGGCCGCTGTTTCGTGCTCGGCTGCAACCAATACGTCACGAAGTCGATGTATCCCCCTGATCTGCCGGGCATCGAAGAATTGGCGAGCCAGCCGGAGGTGATGTGCCGTGGCGGCAGCGCCATCATGTCGCCGCTCGGCGAGGTGGTCGCCGGGCCGCTCTACGACCGGGAGGGCATCCTCACCGCCGAGCTTGATCTGGCCGAAGTGGTGCGCGCAAAGTTCGATTTTGACGTGGTCGGCCACTACGCCCGGCCAGATGTGTTTCAGTTGACGGTCAACGAAAGTGCGGTTTGGACAAACCAGGTTTCTCCGAGAAACCTGGTTTGTCCAAACCGGGGAAACGAATAAGGAGCAAAATTATGGGACAGGTTTCGATCAAATGGGCCGGCGACGACAGCCGGATGTTCCTGGGACGTGACAGCCTGGGCCGCACCGTGGTGGCGGGCTACTGGAAGAAAGAGGACGATGCGACCTGGACCGAGTGGCGCGGGGCGAAGGCGTCGGATCTGCTGGTGATCGCGCTCTGCTCGTGCTCCGGCTACGACGTGGTGGACATCCTACAGAAGCAGAAGGTCGCGCTCACCGGCCTGACCGTGGTTGCTGACGCGGAGCAGGCTGCCGATCCGCCGTGGCCGTTTGTCAAGATTCACTTGCACTACATCGTCTCGGGCCATGACCTGGATCCGAAGAAGGTCGAGCGGGCCATCAAGCTGTCGGAGGAGAAGTACTGCTCGGTGGCGGCGACGATCCGCGGCGTCACGGAGATCACGCACGACTTCGAAGTCCAGCCGGCTGCATGAGCGGGCAATTTGGGTTCACCGCGGAGGCGCGGAGATCGCAGAGAATCGTCAAGCAGGCTCAGGGCTCGTAAAAAGTTCCGTCGTTGGCTCGGTCGGAGACCGGCCAAAACGAGAAATTGCACTTTTGCGGACCCTCAGCGTTCTCTGCGTCTCCGCGGTGATTTTCCGGATAGATGTCCATGCCGGGTGTACCCGGCAATACGGCGCATGAGAATGCCTGAGTCAGTCAATCAGGTTCATCTGCGTCATCTGCGTTCTATTTTCGGAGCAGACTATGGCGCATCGTTATCGTTGGCTTCTGTTTGACGCGGACGGCACGCTGTTCGACTTTGAGCAGGCCGAGGCGGGCGCGCTCGCGCGCACCTTCGTCCGGTTTAATCTGCCCCTTGCGCCGAACACGGCCGACGCCTACCGGGCGATCAATGCGCAGTGCTGGCAGGCGCTGGAGCGGGGCGAGCTCACGCCGGCCGCGCTGCGGACGCGGCGATTCGAGCTGCTGTTCGAGGCGGTGGGGCTCAGCGCAGACATCGAGCGCTTCAGCGCAGCCTATCTCGAAGCCCTCTCGGAGATGGCGGAGCTGATAGATGGCGCGGCGGAGGCCCTGGCCGCGCTGCGGGGGCGCTACCGCTTCGCGATCATTACCAACGGCCTGCGCGCGGTGCAGCGCGGCCGGATCGCCCGCTCCGCGATCCGCGACGACATCGCTGCGCTGATCATCTCGGAGGAAGTCGGCTCGGCCAAGCCCGCGCCCGGCATCTTCGACGCCGCGTTCGCGGCAATGGGCCAGCCGGATAAGCGGGAAGTGCTGATGATCGGCGACAGTCTCTCGTCCGACATCCGGGGCGCGTGCGATTACGGCATCGACGCCTGCTGGTTCAATCCCGCCGGCCTCCCGCGGCCCGCCGGGCTGCCGATCGCCTACGAGATCGGCCGGCTGGAGGAGCTGGTTGGTTTGCTGCGGCGATAAACCACCACCGAGACACAGAGAGCACAGAGAATGTCCCGGAATCTCAGTGTCCTCTGTACCTCTGCGGTGAGACTGTTGAGCTATGACCATGAGCACCGATCTTCGATCCTACCTTGACTTCGCCGTCGAAACGGCTTATCTGGCCGGCCGACTGACCTTGGGCTACTTCCAGACCGGCATCCGGCCCGATATGAAGGCCGACGACACACCGGTCACCGCGGCTGACCGCGCCGCCGAACAGTTGATCCGCGGCCGCATCGAGCGGGCATATCCGCGGCACGCCATTGTGGGCGAGGAATTCGGTGTCACCCAGCACGCTGGCGCCGAGTTCCGCTGGTTCGTCGACCCGATTGATGGCACCAAATCATTCGTGCGCGGGGTGCCGCTCTACGGCGTGCTGATCGGGCTGGAGATCGCGGGCACGATCGAGGTCGGCGCGGCCTACTTCCCGGCCCTCGACGAGATGATCGCTGCGGCGACGGGCGAGGGGTGCTGGTGGAACGGCCGCCGTGCGCACGTGTCGGATGTGACCGACCTGCGCCGGGCCACGGTCGCCTTCACTGATGCGGCCAGCTTCGCGCCGTATGGTCGCCGCGCGGCGTGGGAACGCATTCAAGCCGCGACCTACTTCCGTGCCGGCTGGGGCGACTGCTACGGCCACGCGTTGGTCGCCACCGGCCGGGTCGAGCTCATGCTCGATCCGATCATGAGCCCCTGGGACTGCGGCCCCTTCCCGGTCATCCTGCGGGAGGCCGGCGGCTACGCTGGCGACTGGGGGGGCAACGAGACGATCTACGGCAGCGAGCTGCTGTCCACCACCCAGGCGCTGCTGCCGCAGGTGCTGGCGCTGATCGGTGGAACCCAGGAACGGAACGCAGATGACGCTGATAAGCGCTGATTATTGAGCATAGATCATGCAAATCAGGCGTATCATGAGAATCTGCGTTCTATTCTCGAACGGGCGGTGTTGCGAGCTTTTGCGGAGCATGGATAATGAGTGACTTACAGGCGATTTTTGAGGCAGTGCGGAGCCTCCTCGCGCCCTACGCGCCGCCGCTGACCCCGAAGCGGGACGAGCCGGGCTATTACGACCTGTGGTCGGTCAAAGACGTGGTGATCGAGGGCCGCAAGCGCCGGGAGGTCTACTTCGCCGGGCTGATCATCCAGGGGGGCTACGTGGGCTTCTACTTCATGCCGGTCTACGCCGACGTCGAAATCAAGGCCGTCTTCGCGCCGGAACTGCTCAAGCTGTTGAAGGGAAAATCATGCTTCCACGTCAAGGCGCTCACGCCGGAGCTGCTGGCGCAGATCGAGGCGGCGCTGAAGAGCGGGTATGCGCTTTATCAACAGCGCGGCTGGGTCTGAAAAGCCGTTTTAGAAGCTCACGCAAAGACGCGAAGACGCAAAACATACCAGGAGGGTAACGACGCAACATGATGATTGACCAACTTGCCAACGCCCGGCAGTACGAAGGGCTTGGCCCGCGTATCAAGCAGGCTTTCGACTTCCTGCGGCAGACCGACCTGGCCGCGCTGGCCCCCGGCATCCACGAGCTGGACGGCCGGGCGCTCTACGTCAACGTCCAGGCGTTCACCACCCGCCCGGCTGCGGAGGGGCGCTGGGAGGCGCACCGGCGCTACCTCGATCTGCACTACGTCTTCGAGGGCTGCGAGCGCATCGGTTATGCCCCGGCCGGCAGCCTGGCCCCCGGCGCGTACGACGCCGAGAGCGATTTCATGCTGCTGGCCGGGGAGGCCGGGGCGCTCCTGCCGGTGCTCAGCGGCAGCTTCATGCTGCTGTGGCCGGAAGAGGCGCACATGCCCGGCCTGGCCGTGGACGATCCCGCGCCGGTGCGGAAGGTGGTGGTGAAAATCGCGGTTTGATCACACTCCGGACTCGAGGCTTTAGCCGGTCTCTCTTGTAACCAAAGAAACCGGCTGAAGCCTCGAATCCAGAAGACCCTTTTGATCTTGGTTGATCTCCGCCGCCTACCCCACTAGCCCCTCGAGCTTCTCCACCAGCCCCGCCAGCACGGCGAACGCGGCCTCCACCGGCTCGGGTTGGGTCATGTCCACCCCGGCCAGGCGCAGCGCGTCCAGCGGATAGCGCGCGCCGCCCGACCTCAGGAAGTCCAGGTAGCGCTCGACCGCGAGGGCGTCGCCGGCCAGGATCGGCCGCGAGAGCGCGTGCGCGGCTGAGATGCCGGTGGCGTACTGGTAGACGTAGAAGTTCATGTACATGTG
>JAPKMS010000263.1 GCA_026645775.1 Anaerolineae bacterium | reverse complement strand
TCTGAAGGCGGCCGCGGCAGGCGCCGGTGAGGTCTTCCTGGCGACCGACCCCGATCGCGAGGGCGAGGCCATCGCGTGGCACCTGTTGGAGGCGGTTGACATCCCACCCGAGCGGGCGCACCGGGTCGTCTTTCACGAGATCACCCGGAACGCGATCAACGAGGCTTTCAGCCACAGCCGCGCGGTCGACATGCAGTTGGTGGATGCCCAGCAGGCCCGGCGCATCCTTGACCGACTGGTCGGCTACCAGGTCAGCCCGTTGTTGTGGGACCGCGTCCGGAGCGGGTTATCGGCCGGCCGCGTGCAGTCGGTGGCGCTGCGCCTGGTTGTCGAGCGCGAGCGCGAGATCGCCGCGTTCGTGGCGGTGGAGTATTGGTCCATCGATGCCGACCTGGCGCAGGTGGTAACACGCGGCCAGCAGCCGCGCCCCGATTTTCTGGCGCGCCTGGTCCGTATCAACGGGCAGGAAGCCGATCTGCGGAACCGGGATGACAGCCTGGCGGTGGTGCGGGAGCTGGAGGGCGCGACGTACACGGTCGCCAACGTCAAGCGCGGCGAGCGCCGGCGCCGGCCCAATCCACCCTTCACCACCAGCACCTTGCAGCAGGATGCGGCCCAGAAGCTGGGGATGACGGCCGCCCGCACCATGCGCGTGGCACAGGATCTTTACGAGGGCATCGACATCGGTGAGGGCGGTGCGGTGGGTCTGATCACCTACATGCGCACTGACAGCGTCAATATCTCGCAAGAGGCCCAGGTGGAGGCGCGCGGCCTTGCGGCCGAGCTATTTGGGCCGGAGTACGTGCCGCCCGAACCCAACGTGTATAAGGTTCGGGCCAAGAACGCCCAGGAAGCCCACGAGGCGATCCGACCGACGTCGGCCCGGCGGCTGCCGGCGCTGGTGCGCGATCGGCTTTCGCCCGAACAATTTCGCCTGTATGAGTTGGTCTGGCAGCGGTTCATGGCCAGCCAGATGGCGGCCGCGCTCTACGACACGTTGACGGTCGACGTGGAGGCCGGCCCGGGCCGCCAGCCTGCTGGGACACCGGCGCCTTACCTGTTCCGGACCAGCGGCTCGACGCTGCGCTTCCCCGGTTTTTTGGCCGTCTACTCCGGCGGCGCGCCCGGCCCTGCCGAAAACGGCGGCGCGCCGGAAGCGGACAACGGCAAGGGACGCGAGCGGGAGAACGGCAAAAACGGGGATACCGAATCGGCGGAGGGCGGGGCCGGCACGGCAGCGCCCGCTTCGACGATCCCAATTGCCCTGGTGGCGGGCGAGCCGCTCGATCTGCTGCGGTTGATCCCGGAGCAGCACTTCACGCAGCCGCCGCCGCGCTACACCGAGGCCTCCCTGGTGAAAACGCTGGAAGAAAACGGCATCGGCCGCCCCAGTACCTATGCCGCGATCATCTCCACGATCCTGGAGCGCGGTTACGTGGAGCGCTCCGACAAGAAGCTCATTCCGACTGAGCTCGGCTTCACGGTTAACGACCTGCTGGTGCGGCATTTCGATAACGTCTTCAACGTCGGTTTCACGGCCAACATGGAGGAGCACCTGGATGGCATCTCGCGCGGCGAGGAGCAGATGGCGCCGGTGCTGCGTGATTTCTACGCTTTCTTCGGCCCGCAGCTCCAGGAAGCCGAGCGCACCATGGAGAAGGTGGCTGTTGAACCGGAAAAGCTCGGCGAACCGTGCCCTGAGTGCGGCAGCGATCTGCTGATTAAGGTGGGGCGCTTCGGTAAGTTTGTCGGCTGCAGCAATTACCCGACGTGTCGGTATACCCGGCCGCTGTTTGCCAAGCTCGGCGTCAAATGTCCGAAGGATGGGGGCGAGCTTGTCGAACGGCGCACCCGCAACCGGCGCACGTTTTATGGCTGCGCCAATTACCCGGCCTGCGACTTCACCTCATGGAAGCGCCCGCTGCCCCAGCCCTGCCCGCATTGCCGGGGTCTGCTGGTGGTGGCCAGCAAGGATTGGGCCGAGTGCACGGTGTGCAGTAAACGGGTGAAGACCGAGGCGCTGGCTGCACCGCAAACGGCGTAATGAGTAGCCATCATGCTGGATGCCATCGAACGCTATATCAAGCACCTGGTCGCTGAGCGGAATGCGTCGCCGCACACGGTCAGCAATTACCGCCGCGAGATCACGGCGTTCATGACGTTTGCCCAGGCCCGCGGGGTAAGCGCCTGGGATCAGGTGACGCCGGCGCTGCTCCGGCAATGGCTGGCGTCTCTGCACACGGCCGGTTACGTCAAAGCCAGTGTGGTGCGGCGGGTTTCCGAGCTGCGGGCGTTCTACGCCTTTCTGCGTCGGGAGGAGTGGGTGACGGTGAATCCGGTGCTGGCCATCTCGGCCCCGAAGCTGCCGCAGCGCCTGCCCCGTCCCCTGACCCGCGCGGAAGTGGACGCGCTGCTGGCCGCGCCCGACGCGACCACGCCGCAAGGGCAACGCGACCGGGCCATGCTGGAGCTGCTCTACGCCGCTGGGCTCCGGGTCAGCGAACTGCTTGCCCTCGACCTGGCCGCGATGGATCTGGCGCAGGGCCAGTTGCGGGTGACGGGCAAGGGCGCCAAGGAGCGGATCGCACTGATCGGCAAGCCCGCGATCCGAGCGTTGGAGGTCTACCTGGCGGACGGCCGCATCCGGCTTTTGCGGGGCGCCGGTGGCGACGACGGCCCGCGGCGCCGCAAGATGGATGCGGTGTTCCTGAACCGCTTTGGGCAGCGGCTTTCCATCAGCATGTTCACCCGCACGTTTGGCGCCTACGCAGCCGCGGCGGGGATCCAGCACCGGGTGACGCCGCACATGTTGCGCCATAGCTTTGCCACCCATCTGTTGGATGGCGGCGCGGACCTGCGCTCGGTGCAGGAGTTGCTGGGCCATGAGCAGGCCGGCACGACGCAGATTTATACGCAGGTGAGCCAGGCGCAGCTCAAGGAGACCGTGTTGGGCGCACATCCGCGTGCGAAGAGAGATTCTTCGCTGCGCACAGGGTGACAGTGGGTTCGTTCAGGATAACAGCGTCGCCCCCAGCATGACATAACAAGAAGAGGTCATCGATGACAGACTCTGCTACCTCGTCCCGCCTGGCCCGTTTGCGGGCCGCCTTCAGCTCGACCGGCGCTGATGCGTTTTTGGTCAGCCAGCCCGAAAACCGGGCCTATTTCAGCGGGTTTTCCGGCTCCTCCGGCTGGCTGCTGATCTCAGCGGATCGGGCATTTATCGCCACGGACTTCCGCTACTACGAGCAGGTCGGCCTGCAGTGCCCCGATTTCGAACTGTTTCAGGTCCAGGCCGCCTTCACCGATGTGCTGCCGCAGATGATCGCAGCCGCGGGGGTGCGCCGACTGGCCTTCGAGGCCGATCATGCCACCTTCGCCGATGTGCAGAGCTGGTCGCGCGCCGCGCCCGAGGTAGAGTGGGCGCCGACGCAAGGCGTGGGCGTAGGGCTGCGTTCCGTCAAGGATGCGAACGAGATCGCGACGCTCCGTGCGGCGATTGCCCTCACGGATGATGCGATTGCGACCGCTGTGGCCCAGGCCCGGCCCGGCATGACCGAGCTGGATCTGGCCTGGGTGATCGAGAGCTATATGCGCACGCACGGCGCGCAGGGCGTCTCGTTCGAGCTGATCGTGGCGTGCGGCCCTAACGGCGCGCGGCCTCACGCGCGCGCCGGCCAGGACCTGCTTGTGGCGGGCGAGCCCATCGTGATCGACATCGGCGCGCAGCTTAATGGCTACTGCGCGGATTTGACCCGCACCGTGTGTCTGGGGCAGCCCAACGATCCTGAGCGTTTCTGGGAGGTCTACAACACCGTGCTGCGGGCGCAATTGGCGGCCGAGGCGGCCATCCGGCCCGGCCTGACCGGGGCTGAAGTCGACGCGGTGGCAAGGGACCTGATCGCTGCCGCCGGGTACGGGCCCAATTTCGGGCACGGGCTGGGCCATGGCGTTGGCCTGTTCATCCACGAGGAGCCGCGGCTCAGCCGCACATTCGCCGGCGTCCTGGCAGCGGGGCAGGCGGTGACGGTGGAACCCGGCATCTATCTCCCGGGCTGGGGCGGGGTGCGCATCGAAGATATCGTGTTGGTTACTGACAACGGCGCTGAGGTGTTGAGTCGGGCGCCAAAAGAACCCATCATCGGCTAGATCATTTCATCATCCATCACGCAAGAAGAGGAGAGCAAGATGAACCGCGAACCCACAAATACCCGTCCCGTGTTTCTCTGGCCGCTCATCGCCTTCGCGGCCGGCCTGCTGATCGGGTGGCTGGGCATCGGCTGGGGCGTGTGGCCGGTGTCCTACAAGAATGCCCTGCCCATGGATCTGCGCCCCACCGAGCGCAACGCCTACCTGAGCATGGTGGCCGAGTCGTACGCGGGCAGCGGCGATCTGGATACGGCCCGCGAGCGCCTGGCGACGTGGTCTGCGGACGAGCTGGCCACCACCCTCGGCAGCCTGCAGGACGACCTGAGCACGACTAACGCCAAGGCGGCGGGGGATGTGCAGTTGTTGGGCACGGCCTTGGGGCTGGGTGCGCTCTCGGCCGAGGCGCCAGCGGCGGTCTCCCCCCAGGCAACTCCGGCGACCGCGGCCGGCGGGGCAACGCTGCTGAAGACGATCTGCACGACTGTGTTGTGGGTGGTCCTGATCCTGGCCGGGATCGCCGGGTTGATTTACCTCTTCAATCTCTGGCGTGTGGCGCGCAACCGTCAGCCGAGCCCCGCCATCACCCCTGAAATCTTGCAGCCAGCCGAGCGAACCTCTAGCGAGATCGCTGCGGCGGCCAAGCGGCGCTGGCTGCCTGAGAACGAGGATGTTGGGATCGAGGAGCCTGAGCCGATCCCGGCCACTGTTCGACCGGCGAGCGCGGAGCGCACGGTGCGGCAGGTCGAGGATCTCACAGAGGAGCCGTTGCCATCGTTCCTGGGCCAGCGTGAATCGGTGCGGCCCGCCGGCGCCAGCATCGCCCGGCCGACAACGCCGGCCGCCGAGCCGGTTCGGCGCACCCCGGTCGCTCAGCCGACCTCGCTCACGAAGTTGGGTGACTTTGTGGCGATCTACCAGATGGGCGAGCCTGATTACGATGAGGCGTTCGACATCAACGATCCGATCGATGGCTACGTGGGCCAGTGCGGCTTGCAGTTGAGCGATCCCATCGGCAGCGACCGGGATCAGGCCGCCGCGCTGCAGGCCTGGCTCTGGGACACCAGCGATCCTGATACCCGGTTGACGGTGTTGATGAGCGAGGGGGCCTACCGCGACACCGCGCTGCGGGCCCAACAGGCCGGCGAGCACACGGTCATCGCGGTGCGGCCGGGCGTCGAGTTCGAGATCGAGACGCACGACCTGTTGCTGCGCGGCCGGGTGGAAAAGCTGGAATACACCGACCAGGAGCCCGCACGCAGCATCTTCTCTGAGCTCCAATTGCGTTTGCAGGCCTATCGCAAGAGCTAGCGCGGCGTCGGTCGTGACGATTGCAGTCGTCGGCGTTGGCCGGAACGACTGCAATCGTTGCTGCGGCCAGCCCGTTCATAGCCCTCTCCAATACTGAGAAGCGGATCGGCATGATTGCCGATCCGCTTCTCAGACCCTCACACCCGCGCCTCCGGGTCAAACAATCGTTTATACTCGTTGATCGCGTACCGATCCGTCATGCCTGCGATATAGTCGCAGATGACGCGCGCTTGCGAATCGCCGCCGAGCCCCATGCGTTCCTGCACTTCCCAGGGCAGTTGCCGGGGCTCTTCCTGGTAGGCCTGAAAGATGTCAGTCAGCATGTGATTCGCCTTGTAGGCCATGCGGATGACGCGGGGATGGTGGTAGAAGTTCTTCAGCAGAAATGCCTTCAGCTCCTGGTTGACATCGAGCAACTCCTGTGAAAAGCCGGCCAGGTTTTGCCCCGCGGCGCGCACATCGGCCACGCAGCGCACCTGGGCGGCTGCCAGGTTGGCTGCGCTGGTCGTGATGGCGTCCGTGATCTCGAAGCCGATCAGCCGGCGGATGACCCGGCTGCGCAGGCGATCATCCAGGCGGCAGTCGGCGCGCTCGCCCAGCGAACTCAACGCCATTTGCCACGCGCCCAGCTCACGCACCGCCAGAGGGTCTAGCAGCCCGCTGCGCAGGCCATCTTCCAGATCGGCTGTGTTATACGCGATCTCATCGGCCAGATTGGCGAGCTGGCACTCCAGCGTCCCCGCTCGATCCGGCTCATAGCCGGTGGCGTCCGTTACATCATAGGCGGTGTCGTGCTTCACCAGACCCTCGCGCACTTCGTAGGTCAGATTGAGGCCCGGGAAGTCCTGATAGCGATCCTCAAGTTGTGCGACGATCCGCACGGTCTGCCGCTGGTGATCAAAGCCGCCATGCTTGGCCATGAGCTGGCTGAGCGTGGCCTCACCGGTGTGGCCGAACGGCGGGTGGCCCAGGTCGTGCGCCAGGCAGATTGCTTCGGTCAAATCTTCGTTGCCGCCCAAGGTGCGCGCCAGGCTCCGGCCGATTTGCGAGACCTCGATCGTGTGGGTGAGCCGGTTGCGGTAGTGATCCCCTTCGTGATAGACGAAGACCTGTGTTTTGTATTCGAGCCGGCGGAAGGCGGTGGTGTGGACCACGCGGTCGCGGTCGCGCTGGAACGCGGTTCGGTAGGTGTGCTCTTCCTCTGGGTAGATTCGGCCGCGGCTGTCGCCGCTTGCCATCGCGTAGGGCGCCAACGCCGCGCGCTCGCGGGCCTCGATCTCTTCTCGGCTCAGAAACATGGGGACCCCCTCAGGCATTGGCCTGCAGCCACGCAACCTGCTGCTGGAGCGTGTTATGACCGGACAGGTCGAGCTCTTCGCAGTCGGACTCGGTCGCCCGGACCTGATTGCGCACAGCCGTGATGATGCGGTCCAAGTCCTCCGCGGTGAGATCGGGCACGCGGGCGATGCCGGAACGCACAGGTGTTCGGCGGTTGCCCTGACCGATCGGGTTGTGCGCCGCAAACGTCACCAGCGCCAGGCGGCCATCCGGCTTCTGTTTGGTGTAGATGCGGTGGCGTAGCACGGTGGGGTGATCGGGGCTGCGGAAGCAGTACAGTTTCCACAACCGTTCATCAGTCTTCAGCGCCAGCAGGTCGTCGGTCAGCAGATCGGCTAAGATCTCCTTGACGCCCGGGTCACAAGCGCCGTTAGCAGGGTGAGTCGACATGATCTTCTCGGGTCGCCGGCGCTCGAATTTGGCCTCAGGCCAGGCTGCCGGTCTGCGTGCAGTTTACAACGCGTGCGCGGGGGTGTCAAGAGCGCTCCGGCGGCGGATTTCGCCGAAATCCGCATGCTCGCGCTGCGCGGAAAGTGCTAGAATAGAAGCATCACACGAGGAGGTGACCCATGAAAGGCAAACTTGCACTGTTGTTCGGCGCGCTCGTGCTGTTGCTTGCGGCATCGATCGGCGCCGAGCCGGCGGTGGCCGGCGCGCCCGCTCAAGAGGCGGCCGCCGCGTCGTTCCCCGCCATCCGCATCAACGAGGTAATGCCTCGTCCCGCGGCCGGCGGCCATGATTGGGTTGAGTTGCAATACGTCGGGGGGCCGTTCACCCTCTACCTTCCGATCCTCCCGAAGAACGCCGGCCGGATGGCTATCTCCGAGGGCGAGCCGGCTGGCGCTGCGCCCCTGGCACAGCCGGACGTGGACATCAGCGGCTGGCAGGTGAGCGACGAGGATGGCAACAGCTACACCCTCCCCGCCGCCCTGCCGCCGATCCCGCGCCGGGCGTTCGTGCTCATTTACTTTGATGGCCTGGGACCGGCCACGGACGATTATGACTTCAGCGATGGCGTGGCTGTGTTGCACGCGCCCGCCGGCCTGGCCGATATCTTCGAGGATGCGGCCGACCAGGTGGCTTTATATCGCGGCAGCGAGCATACCGCCGCGACGGTCCATGATTTCGTGGCTTACGGCGCCGCGCCGGGCGATGATGCGGGCAACGCAACCGCGGCCGGGCTGTGGCCTGCCGGCGATTGGACCAGCCTGGTGATCGGATCGGGCGCTGAGGCGGTGGGTGAGGTTCTCCCCAGCCGCTCGACGGGGCTCTATCCCACGCATAGCAACGGCGGCCCAGGTGACTGGGCCGTGTACCAGGGCGCCGACATCACGCCCGGCGCCGCCAATCCCGTGCCCCAGTCCTACTGGACGACGCTCGCAGACGGGGTAGTGATGGGCAGCGACGGCTTCGCGTTGGGCTGGGCTTGGGCGCCCGGCGCCACTTATCAGCTCCAACTGGATGATGACCGGAACTTCGGATCGCCGCTGGTCAACACGATCCTGGACCAGCCGCGCTATGTGCCGGGTAAGCCGCCGGCGGCCGGGGCCTACTGGTGGCGGGTGCGGGCCATCTTGGGCGGCCAATACGCCGCCTGGTCGACGCCGCTGCGCGTGACCGTGGTTGCTGTAGTCCAGGCCGCGGCCGCAGGAGATGAAGCCAACGCGCTCGCGTCGGTCGATGCGGTCACCCTCCCCATCACCTGGCTGCGCCAGCGCAAGGACACGCGGCTGTTGTGTCTGGATGGCGACAACGAAGGGGATCCGGCCGCAGCCAACCCCAAGGAAACATGGGATGCCGTACACCCCGACGCCATCTACACGCACGGCCAGAATAACTGCGTCCGCGCGTCGATCGCGATGATCGCGACCAACTACGGCGGCAACCTGAGCCAGGACCGCCTGTCGTATCAGCTTTTCGAGAACGGCGGCAGCCCCATCGAGAACGCCGGCAACGTCGGCAATCCGCAGCTCGACCTGGGCCACGATCACACCACCCTCGTGTGCGGCGGGGATGGCTCCAACGGCGGCACGCTGCTGGCCTGGGCCCTGGGCATCAACAAAACGGACTACACCTATGGGCACATCGACTCCTCCAGCAAGCCCTCGTTTGCCCAGATCCGAGCCTGGATCGACGCGGGCCGGCCGATCATGCGGTTCTTCAACGGCCACCAGACGGTGATCGGCGGCTATCGCACCCTGGGCGACGGCACCGAGCAGATCCGCCTGTTCGATCCCTGGACGGCCGCCACCTGGGAGAGCTACAGCGGGGTCAGTCTCCGCTGCTGGTACGTGCCGCCCGCGTCCGCGCCTGGGGTCCGCTCCGATGAGCCCGGCATCTCGGCCGACGCGGACGGGGATGGGATCATGGACTGGGACGAGCAGGTGCGCTTCGGCACGGATCCGGTCTCCGCCGACACCGATGGCGATTGGGTGCAGGATAAGCAGGACTTGCGCGAGGCGGTATTCGACACGGCGGGCAACTACAACCTGCGCAACGCCGACAGCGATGGCGACGGCCTGCGCAAAGAGCGCGACTGGGACAACGACGCCGACACCGCGGCCGACGGCTGCGAGGACGTCAACTACAATGGCAAGTACGAGGGCGCCGCGGGTGAGACGGACAACTTCAACGGCGGCAGCAAACAGGCCTGTGTACCGAAGTTCAAGATCCTGCAGCCGACGCAGGGTAACCCCGTCAATGCCGGCGCAACCAACTCACCGGACAAGATCCTGGTGCAGGTGCAGACGGCCACGCCGCCCGCATCGCCCGTCATCTATACCGCGGCCGATTTCGAGGTCACGATCGGCGGCGCGGACAGCGCCGTGATCGCGGTCTACCGGGTATTGGACACACATTTCCTCGTGGTTGTCCCGCACACGCAGGCCGTAGCCGACTATCATGACCTGGAAGTCGTTTTGCAGGGCGCACAAAGTGACAAGCAAACCCGGGCTGTCTACTACCTGCCCAAGCTGCGGGCCGATCAGATGCTGGTGATCGATCGCTCGGGGAGCATGTTGGATGACGGCAAGATCGACGCGGCCAAGAACGCCGCGCGTGCGTTTATCGATCACAGCAACGTCGGCGACATGATCGGCGTGGCTTCGTATGCCAGCTCCGCTGGTCCCGCGGCCGATTACACGCTGACCACCGTAACCGGCGATCCTGAATGGAACGCGGCCAAGGCCGCAGTGAACGGCCTGACGGCCACTGGTGCGACGGCGCTGGGGCAGGGGACTCTGTTGGGTTACAACGAGATCCTTGCCAGGGGCAGGAGCGATCACGACTGGGCGATCGCGCTGCTCAGCGATGGCCTGGAAAACGTGGCGCCGTACTGGAGCGACCCGACGGTCAGCGACGTCATCATCCCCTCGCGCGTGATCGTGCACACGGTCGCGCTGGGCCACGACGCCGACCGCATCCTGATGTCGGCCATCGCCGGCGCGACCGGCGGCACTCCGTACGAGTCTGGCGTGGACCTCCTGCCGCTTGCGGCCGGCGCGGCCGGGAGCGGTGCGGCCCTGGAGGCGGCCGGCGCGCCGGAAAGCCCGGCGGCCATGCCCGGCCCCAACCTCCCGACCACGCTGCCGAATCGCATGGCGGATGTCTACAAGGCGATCGGCGAGGAGATCGGGCACCAGCAGCGGGTGTGGGAACGCACGGGACGCATGGAGGGCCACTTGGCCTTCGAGGTGCCGGTCGGGAAGGGCCTGCCCGAGGCGATCTTCGCGGTCAACTGGGATGATGCGAAGACGCCGATCGAGTTCACCCTCACCGACCCGGACGGTAACCAGGTCAAGACCGGTTATCCTGGGATGCGTTTTCGCAACGATGCGACCCATCAGCAATACCGTATCCAGGATCCCCGGGGTGGAGTCTGGGTGGTGGATCTGCGGACTAAAGAGCAGGTCGCCAATTACCTCTTCATCCTTTCGGCCCGTTCGGAGACTACCCTGCACCTAGCTTTTGGTCTGCCGCCGGAGCAGCGGGTCGTTGGCGCTAAGCTGCCCATCCTGGCTGTGCTGTCCGACTATCGACCGATCCTTGGTGCTGAGGTTTGGGCGCTTGTGCAGGGCCCCAACTCTGACCTGGTGCAGACCCTGCAACTGTTCGACGACGGGAACCGCCAGGACGGTAAGGCCGACGACGGCGTTTACGGCAACCTCTTCACCCAGGCGAAAGCGGCCGGAGCCTACGTGGTGAAGGCCAGCGGTTGGGGGAAGAACAACAACGGCGAGGAATTCGCACGGCATCGCACGGGCGGCTTCACCATCCTGCCGCGAGCGGCCTACATCTGGAGCCATGATCTGACTGCGGCCACCCGCTACCGGGCCTTGCTGCAGGCGGACGGCTTCTCGGTGGATCTGGTGCACGTCGACCGGGTGCCGAAGACCTCCTGGGCATCCTACAATCTGGCCTTGATCGGCCCCGAGACGGGCGATGGCGCATCTTGGGGCACGGCGGCCGCGGTCAGCGTCTTGCGGCAGTACAGCGTGCCGATCATCGGGCTGGGCGAGGGCGGTTATGCCTTCTTCGGCCAGCTCGGCCTGGCCATCGGCTATGCCAACGGCTGGCACGGCATGGAGAATCGCACCTACGTGGTAGACCCGTCGCACCCGGTCTGGTCGAGCCCCTATGCTATCCCCTATGCGCGTGATCGGATCGTGACTGTCTACAAGAAGACGGCGAATGTCGGCATCAAGGTGCTGAAGCCAACCGCCGAAATGACGCTCATCGGGCGTGAGCCGGCCGACGAGACGCACTACAACGTGCTCCAGCAGACGGTGCGTTACGTGCTCTGGGGCTTCCAGGCCGATCCGAGCTCGATGAGTGCGGCGGGGCAACACCTGTTCATCAACCTGGCCCGCCACACCGCGGGCATGTAAAATCGGTTCGCACGGCGGGACCGGTAGCCGCTCAATTTGTAGGGGCCTCCGCATCACGTGCCTGGCACTTCCGAAAAGTGCCAGGCACGTTGCCCTGGATTATTGAGAGGGTACCGGGCCCGTGAGGATGCACACGCAGTGAAATAAGTTGCGCTGTTCTGTCATTAAAATTTAGCAGTCCGATCTTTTTCGGTGCTAGATTGCGCCGCGGCAGTGTGTTATAATGGCGCTGAAATGACGTGCCAGAGTATCCATGTGAGGAGCAAAAAGATGCAGCATTTCATTTGTAAGAATCGTGGTTTGGCCCTGCTCGGAGCGCTGACCCTGGCGTTATTGGGCCTGGTGGCGCTGACCAGCATCGCTGTGTGGACGACCCAGGCCATCGCGATGGAACCAGATGTGTTGGATCAGGGTTCCGCTATCGCAAGTGGTCCCGCGTGGCAAGGCCAGTACCGGCTGCTGCCGGTGCATGCTGAGGCTTCAGCCGCCAGCCCACAGAATCCCGGTGCAGTCGCCGCCGCGGATTTCAATTTCAGCAAGACCGTGATGCTAAAATCGGTCTATGATGAGACCCAGAGCTGCTCGGGGTCAAGTGATCTGTTGACCGTGAACTATGGCATGCCGGTTGTCTACTGCTATCGCTTTAAGAACATCGGGAACACCACGTTTCTCACGATCACCCTGGTGGATGACAAGCTGGGAATCCTTGGCCCGCTGGCCCTTTCGCCGCCTTTTGTGCCCAACGCGTCGGGCGGGTTTCTGGCCTACGGCGTGCCCATGATACAAACCGTTACCAATAATGCCGTCTTGACGCTCGACGATGATCAAGGCAATTCAGTGGTCAAGCTGGATTCGGCCACCGTCAATGTCGTCATTCCCGATCTCGGCGGTTATGTATTCCTGGATCAGAATGCCGATGGCGTCCGGCAGGATGAACCCGGCATCAAAGACGTGACGGTGACTCTGCTGCGCGGTGCCAGCCCGATCGATACGGAGTTGACGCTGAGCAGCGGTTGGTATACGTTCGTGGACGTGATCCCCGGAACATACGCCGTGAAGGTTACGGTGCCGGCGGGCTATGTGGCGACAGGCCCAACGCAAAAAACGGTTGAGGTGATCTCTGGTCAGAGCCCCATCGTTAACTTCGGCCTGAAGCCGGCGCCCACATCAACGCCCACGGCAACGGCCACGCCCACTCAGACACCGACCATGACCCCGACGGTGACACCTACTGAGACGGCGACGCCGACCCAGACGCTTACCCCGACACCCACTGAGACGGCGATGCCGACGGAGACGCCGACGCCAACTGAAACTCCTACGATTGCGCTGACGCCGACCGAAACGCCTATTGTTACAGTCACGGCGACTGCCACGGAGACGCCGATGGCCACGCCCACGCGCGGGGCGAAGGTGTGGCTGCCGGTCATGTATCAGAGTTGGTAGCAACAGTCTTTCAAGGGTCTAACGAATATCGCATAAGGTTTTGGCTCGTCGGGTGAGTACGGCATAATCAGCCGGCGCCAGCCCTGCGGAATGCGCGTAGAAAGGACGGAACTCTATGTCTGGAGAGGGACAACCCGGATCGATCGCCGGTCGGAATGAGCCTGTTCGCCGCTCACCCCGGCGGCTGATCTTGATCCTGTCAGTGACGTTTTGCCTGACGTTGCTGCTGGCGGCAATGGCATCCGCGACATGGGTAACTATCGACACGAACAGCGGCACAGTGGAACCTGGGCCGTGGAGCACGGCCTGACCAGCTCCACCGTACTACGACGCTTGCCAGATGGTGACCGTGCCTGACAAGCAATCCGAGATCAAGAACGCGTAGTTCGCCAATGACGGCACCTATTTGTATTTCCGCATCGAGACCTGTGCCCCGCCCGCGCTGAGCACGAATCTGAACGTCCGGGCTATCGGAGCGATCGACTGCAATAACGATGGCGATTTCACCGATGGGTGGGTCGCAGAAGGCCCAACAGGGGATCGGCTGATTGTCTACTACAATGATGGCACCGATAAGGTGTTGGTGACAAGCGGCCAGAAGCAGGCTGTCATTGAGGTCACCGGCGGCACGTTTGCAGAGAGGGTGGGTTCAAATGTCGAGTGGAAAGTCCCGATTGCGTATCTGTATCCTGGCTGCCGGGCAAGCCTGAGCAATGTGTCGATAGCCTGGACGACAGCCATAGTCTATCCCACGCCGACGCCAGCTGTGGTTCTGGATTCCAGCAGCGCGTCAGTCGTCTGGAGCAACCCGGTGGATTATGGTGATCTCCTGCAGGGGGACAATGGCTTCGGCGAGTGCGCCGAGTATCGGACCTCGCTTGCTTGTGACGCTGCGCGCCATGGCCTGGGAGGCAGCCTCCACTTGGGTGCGGCCGCGGATGGGGATGGCGGTGAACTCTCGAATGCCACTGCGTCCACTGATGACGCCACCGGCGCCGATGACGGGGATGGCGTCTGGCCGAGGCAGGGGGTGAACTGGACCATCGGCACGAACAAGGGCTCCCTGGATGTCACGGTGTCGGGCGGCAGTGGCTTCCTGAGCTTGTTGGGTCGATTGGGGCAACAACATCCCACCTCGATCCCCTCGCCTTCTTCCTACGGCGCCATTGAATTCGGCGAGGTGGAGGACTACCGGTGGGATTTCAACGCAAGTGGCGGGCAGATCCCTGTTCGGCGCCTGGTGTGGCTGCCGCTGCTCTTTCATCGCGGGGCGTGATAGCCGCTCAAAGATCAAACGAGTGGCGTACAAGGCCTTGACAGACGGATGAATTTTGCTACAATGAGTGGCGAAGCACCTTGAGCGTGTGCGAAAGAAAGGGCAGTGATGAATAGATCGATTCAGCTCGGCATGCACCGGAGCAGGCGTTTTTCGCTTGCAGTGGTCATCGCAGCGACGACCCTGCTCTTGCTGGCAGCGATCGTCTCAGCGGCCTGGGTGACCATCAATACCAGCAATGACGCAGTGGATGGCACGTGGGGTACGGCCTTCTATGAAAGCACCTGCAACCGCAGTGTGGACAACAGATGGGAGATCAAGTACGCCTGGGTTCGCAATGATGGCACCTCGATTTATTTCCGTATCCAGACCTGTGCTGCACCCGCCCTAAATGCCAATGCCAACCTGCGCGCAACGGGCGCCATCGACTGCAACCTGGACGGCGACTTTACGGACTCGTACGTGACCGGGCCGGAAGGGGATCGGGTTGTTAACTACAACCCAGCGAACGACCCGAATCCCCCCCCTTCAACGCCTGTTCCCGTGGTCGTCATGGTTGATGGTATTGGGCAACCTGCAGCGGACTTCGGTCATACCTACGGCGAACGACCTAGCACGAGTTTGCTCAACATGGAGTGGAAAGCTGATATGTCCGCTATGCCTCCGGCCTGCCGGGGCAGCGCGCAGCCGATCAATGTGGCTTTATTTGTGATCGAGGTGAACCCAAGCAATGGCACTTACACGGTCATCGATTCGAGCTCGGTGGTGCAGCATACCATCCCGCTGGATTATGGTGACGTGATCGACAAAGATGACTTTGGTGATTGCACCGAATATCGGAGCCGCTTGAAATGCAACGGCGCGCGCCATGGGTTGGCGGGCGCCCTGCGACTGGGTGCGGCCGTCGATCCGGATGGCGGCGAGCTCTCCGATGGCGCTGCTTACTCGGATGACACCACCGGCGCGGCCCCCGACGACGAGGACGGCGTCTGGCCGACGCAGGGAGTGAACTGGACCGTCGGCACGAACAAGGGCTCCCTGGACGTCACGGTGGCCGGCGGCAGCGGCTACCTGAGCTGCTGGATCGACTGGGGTAACAACAGCAACTTCACTGACGCCGGCGACCGGGTCATCTCGAATCGGGCCGTCAACGCCGGCACGCTGGCGCAGACCTTCACGGTGCCGACCGGCGTCACCTTCCCGAAGACGTTAAACGTCCGCTGTCGGGTGTATCCGACCTCGATCGCCTCGCCGGTCCATACCGGCGCCATTGAATTCGGCGAGGTGGAGGATCATCAGTGGGCGTTTGGGGCGAGCGGCGTGCCACCGACACCCCCCGCGATGCCTACCCACACTCCTACACCCACGCCGACGAGCACGCCCACGTCGACTGCAACGCCGACGCCGACTGAGACACCGACGAGCACGCCGACGTCCACGCCTGTCGCAGTGACCTCGCTGACGAGCGCGCCGTCCGGCTCTGACGTGCGGCTCACCTGGCAGGACACATCGCCCTACCAGGAGTATCGCGTCCTGCGTGATGCGTCCGAACCCTACTTCGCACCCGCTGCCGCCGACGATGATCTTGGCATCGTGAGTTCGGCGCCTTGGGAGAAGTTCGACACCGGGGTCTACGGCGCCCCGGCGGAGACGTACTACTACACCGTGCTGGGCCGTGTGGACACCGGCGGGGGTGTCTTCACCGAGTTTGATCCGTCCAACCGCGTGGGACTGTTTGAGTTTGCGTTGCAGCCTGGGGCTGGATAAGGTGCGCGAATGTGACGCCAATGGGCCGTTTGGTTGATTTCCCATCTTGACATTCGATCTTATCTTGTGTGATAATAGAATTGTATTCACCAATTCGACTTTTTCTCACGGTTTTCACGGTGAAAGGAGATACCGCATGAAACGCTTGGCTCCGCTCCTCTTGGCTATTGTCTTGCTTCTGGTGACCTCGTCGGCTGCACTTGCCTGGGATAGAGCAACAGGTTGCGTGGTCGATGGGTATGGCGACGCATGGACGCACGGCGGCACGGTGGTTTGCCGGCAGAAAACAACGAATATCGTTGTTGGGCAGGGCGCCATTGGGGCCGACGGCTGCTATTCAGTGTTTATCGGCAACGGTCTGCAGGTGAACTGCACGATCGATCCCGCGGCCGGTCCGAGTGGGGATCCGGAGCCTTATACCTGTGTCGTGCCGACCGATACCAGCTACACCCCGCTGCCGTGGGAGTGCGGTCTGGGTGACACCGGCACCGGCCCGACTGCGGTGAATCTCTCCACCCTTGGCGCCCAGGCGCTGCCCGCGAGTTCGGCTCTGCTGGTCTTGGGCCTGTTGACGGGTGGTGCAGTCGTCCTCCGCCGGCGTCAGGCGTAATTCACAGCCTGCGTCGCAGGGGCTTGATCGACAAAAAACAACCCGGCTCGACCTTGTAAGGTCGGGCCGGGTTGTTTTTTAGGCTCTTGCCGCTAGAGGCTGCTGGACAGGGATGCGTCTGTGGCGATACTTCTGTCGGCTTCCCAGTGCCGCGCGGTCCAGTCTGGCCCTTCCGCGGCCAGGGCGCCCACGAAACCGGCGTCCAGGGGGAGATCGCGCAATGCCCAGCGTTGTGCTTCGCCCGGTGCGCCCCGGATGCTGAGCAGGGCTGCGGGGTCATCAGGGGCGATAGAGACGTCGAATCGCTCAAGGGGAAAGGAGAGCCCCTCGCCGTGGGCCTTGATGAACGCCTCTTTGCGCGTCCAGCAGCGGAAAAACGCGGCCTCCTGCATTTCGATGGGCAATGCGCGTAACGCCGCAACCTCATGCGCCGAGAAGAAGTGTTCCGCAATGTGGCCCGCCGCGAGCCCCGGCCTGATGAACTCGACATCGATCCCGATGCGCCGGCCGCGCGTGACCGCGTACACCGCGAGGCCCTGGGCGTGTGCGAGGTTGAAGCGGAGGCCCGGCGTGCTGCCGTCCGCCGCAGCCGCCAGCTCAGGCTTGCCGTAGGGCGAATAACTGAAGCGCAGCTCCGCAGGGGACCGGCCCAGGTAACGGCCTAACAGGATGCGCAGCATGGCCCGCGCAATGATGAAATGCGCGCGATCCGTCTTGAAGTGGAACTGTCCGGCGCGGCCCTCTTCGTCGGCCGAGAGCAGGCCCCTGAGGGCCTGCAGCTCAGCCCTAAAGTCATCCAGTCTGGTGCGCCAGACGTGAACCTCATCTTCGGGCAGCAAGAGTGCGGCGGGCGATGGGCCCCACCGCGCGCCCGCACCGGGGTGAGAATCCAGGCTGGAAGCTGGCATAGCGCACCGTCGCTGCTTAGGCACCCTGTCGGGCGGCTTCTTCCATCTGCTTGCGCAGACTCAACGGACGCATATCGGTCCAAACTTCTTTGATGTGGGCCAGGCACTCCGCCTTGGGGCCGCGTTTGCCCGCCTTGCGCCATCCGGGCGGCACCTCGCGGTCTGCCGGCCAGATGGAGTACTGCTCTTCGTCGTTGATGACGACCTCGTAGATCGTGGTGTCTTCCGATTCATCCCAAGCCATGTGATCCTCCAGAATAGCGTGATTTCACGCAGCCGTGAGCTGCCTGGTGATTGGGTCGAGCTCCCGCGCCAGAGCCTGCAGCAGATAGGGCCGCGCGGTGTTCAGGTAAAAATGGTCGCCCGGAAACATGCGGACGTTGAACGCGCCGATGGTTTGCGCGTGCCAGGCCTGCAATTCCTCCCGGCTGACATAGGCATCCCCCAGCCCGCCGTACGCCGAGAGCGGGCACTCCAGCGGCGGCTCCTGCGGATAGACATAAGTTTCGCAGACGGCGAAATCCGCGCGCAGGATCGGGGTCAAGAGCTGCAGTAGCTCGGAGTGACGCAGTACGTCTTCGGGGGTGCCGTTCAGCTCGCGCAGTTTTTCGATGAAATCGGGCTCGGACAGTTGATGCAGCGGCGGATTCGGGTCGGGGAGCTGCGGCGCACCGTGGCCCGAGACGAACAGCGCGCTCGGACCGGTGAGGCCGGCGCGACGGAGGTGGCGCGCCAGCTCAAAGCTCAGCAACGCGCCCATGCTGTGGCCGAAAAAGGCAAACGGCCGGTCAAAATAAGGCGCCAGCGCGACCGCGGTCGCATCCACCAGCGGCGCCAGGCGCGGGATAAGGGGCTCGCTGAGGCGGGTGCCGTGGCCGGGCAGCTGCACCGGGCACACTTCGATGGCCGGCGGCAGCGTATCGGCCCAGGAATAGAAGATCGAGGCCGCGGCCCCGGAATAGGGAAAGCAGAACAGGCGCAGGGCCGCGCCAGGTTTGGGCTTTGGGCAGGAGACCCAGGAGGTAGGGATCATACGGTCGGTTGCTCCTGTATGATTTCACGGATACGCGCCAGGTCGCTGCTCAGCTCGGCGATCAGTTTTTCATTGGGGATCGCCCATTTCAGGCCCGGCATCAGGGTGATGACCGTTTTATCGGGAAAGATCTGGTAGTGAAGGCCGAAATGCTGGACGTAGGGGATCCGCACACCTGGCCGCCCGGCCAGGAGCACCTCTGGGTAGATTTCGGGATGCGAGACCAGCACATCCCGGCCCGCGTCTCGGAAGGTCCCCAGTTTTGCCAGCAGCATCATGCGCAGGCCGAATGCCAGGCCGGTGAGCCGGCGTCGGATGCCCGTGCGTGCGCGAATGGCCAGGATCTGGATGGTGGGCAAATCTAGAAAGCGGCGGGCCTGGCGGGTGGCCTGGCCTTGGGCCGTGATGGCTTCATCCAAAAGGCGGCGCGCTTCTCGGCGATTCACGGTCTCCCCGGCCATGGTGTCGGCGAACTGCACGACCTCCGGCGTCGATACCAGCGCTGTAGTGAGGTCCATACACCGATAGCGCGACATGGTCAGGAATTGCGTGATCTTGGCGGGCGCACCGATCAGCCTGTCGGCGGTCATCTGCAGGGCCAGGATGAAGGCGGGCACGGCATCGGCCGGGCGGGACTCGAACAGCGTGCGGCCAAACCCGGCGATCTCAAACGTCGCCTGCTGCGCGTCCAGGATCGGCTCCAGGTCGCGGCGGGCCTGTTCGAGCGCGGCCGACGGAATTTGCCACCGCAGCTCAGTGGCGGGAGGCAGATCGGGCTGTGCTGCGGGCTGGCCTCCGGCTGGGGTGCACTCAGTGGCGCGGCGCTGAATTTCAGCACATCCGCGCATCATGGTGTTCCCGTCCAGGTAGCAGGTGAAGTTACAGATGGCCGAAGCCCGGGCGTTGCCGAAGACAACAAGTTGCAAGCTTTGGTGAAACCAGCGGTTCTCCTGGTGCGTGCTGTGACACAGCCGCGCGGATTCGGCGTGCGAGGCCGGCGCGTCATCCAGGTCGAGGCACAGCGTCAGGAAGCTATGCCGCAGCATCTTCAGCGAGTGGCGGTTGACCTCAACGCGTTGCATCCGGGTGAACGCACGGAGTTGGGTCGCGTTCGTGGCGCAGGTGAGGATGCCAGGCGATGCAGGGGCGGTTTCAACCTCGGCGCCTTGGGCGCGTCGGACGATGTCGGCCAGCGCCTGCGTGAGCTGCGCCACGGACGTATCGACACCGGGTGTGCCGATCGGCAGCACGTAGAAGCACCCCTTCACCAGCACCGTGATCTGCCCGAGGTAGCTGCTTTTGAAGACGCGGGTGCTGCGGTTCTCGATCACCTGGCAGGTGGAGAAGAGGTTCGGATACTGGCCCATCTCCAGCGGCTCGCCCCGGTAAGTGTCCGGGGGCAGCTTGCCGCTCTGCAGGTCATCGTAGAGGCTGCGGGCGCCGAAGATGAGGGTGGCGGCCCGGGTCAATGGATCCGGGCCGCGCGGATCGTCCTCCAGGGCCAGGGTGGCGGCGATCACGGGGGCGAACAGCCCCGGCAGCCGCAAGTTGTTGGTGCGCAGCAGCGTCTCGATCTGATCCGGCAGCGTGCTCAAGAATGGCCGGAAGCCGGTCAGCGCCATGTAGGCCTCGGTGACGGAGCGGGCTACTGAGCCGCGCGGCTGGCCAAGCTCAGCCAGCCGCTGATCCAGGTCAGCAGGGCCGGGTAGCGGCGCCAGCGGCGGCTTGGGATACGCCGGAAGCTGCTCATATACGTCGCGGGTGCGTTCCGGGTGCATACAATCGACTCCTAGCGGGCTGAAGGGCCGGCGCCGGTTCCTTGCTCGGCCGCGGGCAGTGCAAATTCGAAGGCGAGTATACTGCGAAACCCCCGGCTTGTCGAGAGCCACAACGTCGCTGCGGTCATAATGGCGCCGCACCCGATGTAGATGGCCGGGATGTTTTGGTGCAACAGGTCAGCGATCACACCGGCCAGGCCCATCGCAATCGGGGTCAGGCTGGATGACAGGGCAGCCAGCAGGCCCACCACGCGGCCGCGTATTTCAGAGGGGGTGGTGACCTGGATCAAGGTGGTGATGTTGACGGTGACGTAGCCGCTGGTCAGCCCGCCCAGCCCGGCCAAGATCAGCGCCAGTAGCGGTTGGCGCATGAGGCCGAGGAGGCTGTAGCCGAGGGAGTCGGCTAACGTAAACGCGATCAGCACAGCGGCGCGGGTCTTGCTAGGCACGCGCAGGATGCCGGCCAGCACGTAGCCTACGACCGTGCCCACGCCGAAGCCAGCCATGATGTAGCCATACCAATCGGGCGCGGCTTTCAGGAAATCTTCAACGTAAAATACAAGCAGGATGATGATGGGCGCCGAGAAGAAGCTGAGGATGGCGGAGAGCAACACCAGCTCTCGCAGCCCAGGCATAACCCACACGTAGCGCATCCCCGCCACCAGGTCATTCCAGAATGCCTTCATCTGCGCCCGCGCATCCCCTTGGGTTTCGGGCAACACCTGGGGGATCTTGACGAACAGCTCGCTGCCGGACGAGTAGAGGAACGACAGCCCGTTGAGCAAAAACAGGAGCGGCGCGCCGAGCAGCCGGTAAAGCACGCCGCCCAGGCCTCCGCCGAGAAACGCCGACGCCTGCATGGACAACTGTCCCAGCGAGTTCGCGGCCGTGACCCGGTTTGCGGGCACCAGATCGGGGATTGTGGCTGAAATGGCCGGGCCAAAGAAGGAGCCGACGAGGCCGTTGAATACCGAGACTACAAACAGGGCCACCAGGATGGGGCCGACCGCGTCCGGCGCCAGGTAGAGCATCGCCGCCAAGGCGCAAACCGCGATCCCCCGGAGGAGGTCGCCGATGATGATGATCGACCGGCGTGAGAAGCGATCCGCGAAGGTGCCGCCGATCGGCATCAGCAGCACCGCCGGCAGGCCCGAGATCAGGCTTAATAGCCCCATGATCGTCGCCGATCCGGTGGCGTGCTTGATCCAAAACACCATGGCGATGGAAAAGACCTGCGAGCCGAGCCGGCTGACGGTTTGGCCCTGCCACTGCACCATGAAATTGCGATTGAATAGGGTTTTGGGCGGCTCTTGCATTTGACTCCTCCCCCGTGCTGGTCAGGCAGGGTAGTTCCAACGATCAAAAGCTGGCTGCCACGCCTGATAGATGCGTCGGCGCAGCGGCTCAGGGATGTCCGGGTGGACATTTTTGCGGTAGGCTGCTTGCTTTGCAATGAAGGTTTTCAGTTGGGGCTCCAGGGCGGCAAAGCCCGACAGATTGAGCTGCTCGTAAAGACCGCCCACCTGGCCCAACATGTCCTGTTCCAAATCGCTAAACGCGACTTCGGCATACTGGCCGGCGGGGATCAGCGCCCGATCCGTCGAGAAGGCATCATCCATCTCCCGGTAGCGCCGCAGGATCCCCTCGGTGACGACATCCGGGGAGGGCGGCGTTTGCAGGCTGGCCGGCAAGATGCCGGTCTCGTAAAGCCGTTGGGTCGAGAGAAAGACCGTGTACGGGTTGCGGTGAATGTGTACGAACCGGGCCCCAGGAAATTCCTGCAGGAGCAGTTTGATGCGCGCCGTATGTTGCGGCGATTTGAGGAGCAGACGCCGGCCGTTGTACTTAAAAGTCACCTTCTTCAGGAACCACAGGAACGCCTGGCGCCAGCGTTCGTAATCCGCCCGCGGGGCTTCTCGGAAGGTGAGGTAGCGGTCGTACTGCGCCTCGCGTCGCGGAAACGACCAACCGATCATGTGCGACCGGATGCTCATCGGGCAGGAGGCAAATTCGTCTTCTGCCGGGCTGAGGGGATCGAACGTGACGTTATCCATGGGGCGCTTTTGATCGCCTGTGTTGCGTCGGTGCTGGATGATCTGTTCGATGTCGATGGACAGGAAGGTATGTGGGTTTGTCACCTGGTAGATGCGCGGGTAGGCGAATTGCTCATCTTGCGCCAGCAGGGTGTGGAGCAGGGTAGTCCCGCTGCGCCAGTGTCCGATGAGGAAAATGGGATCCTCGAGCTTGACCGCGGCCACTCGCACATCGAAGTGCCGGCTTTCGCTGCGGCTTTGGGCCGAGGTCCACAGGCTCATCAGCGTCAACCGACGCACGAGCGCCCGCCGGCTCGGATCGATGCCCTCGGGATTCTCACGCAAGAGTGCGCGCAACGTTCCATATTTGATCCCTGTCAGGTTGTCCATAGGGTTTCATGGCTCCTGGGTAACGATGATTTGGCGTTGTAAGCCAAGATGGCTGTTTAACTGTTGGACAAGGGTCGCTAAATCCGGCTCGTGCAGCATCGTGTTGTGATCCCCCGGCACTTCGATGACCTCCACACCCTCCAAAGCGATCTGTCCCCAGCCGAGATCTGGCGCGGGCTCGGTGTGCTGCGTCTCGGCTGCGCGATACAGCGTGACTTTTCCTGCGTAGGGTTGCGGCTGGTAGCGCCGCCAGGCCTGCTCGTGCGTTTTTAGGACGGTCACGAATTGCTTGAACTGCGCCAGCGATACCTCCTGGAACAACCAGCCGATGCGCTTGGCTTCGGTCATGACGTATTCCAACTGGTCATCAGGCGCCAGCGTGCGTAAATAACGCGCGTCCACCGGCATCCGCCGGCCGAAGAAGGTGACCAGGTACTCGGCCTCGTCGGTCGGCGCGGCGTCGGGCTGATAGGGCCCCTGGTCCAGCAGGGCCAGCAGGGCTACCTCCTGGCCCTGGCCGCGCAGTTGTTGCGCGGCTTCCAGCGCGATCGCCACGCCCATCGACCAGCTCCCCAGGTGGTAGGGGCCGGCCGGCTGCAGCTGGCGGATTTGGCCCACGTAACGGGAGGCCATGGCTTCGATGGTGGTATCCAGTTCGGCGTCGCCCATCAAGCCGCGCGCCTGCAGTCCGTAGACCGGGCGGTCTTCCGGCATTTGCGCCGCCAGGTCCTGATACCAGTGGACGCTGCCGCCGGAGGGATGGATGAGGAAGAACGGCGGCTTGTCGCCGGACGGTTTGAGCGCCACCAGGGGCGACGCGAACGCGCCCAGGTATTGGGCACGCAACACGCTCGCCAGGTGTTCCACCGTCGGCTCCTGGAACAGCGCCGCCAGCGGCACATTGACGCCCATCTCGCTGCCGATGCGGGCGATGAGCTTGACAGCAAGCAGCGAGTGGCCCCCCAGGTCGAAGAAGTTGTCGCGCACGCCCACCGTCGTCACGCCCAACACCTCTTGCCAGATCTGCGCCAACTGCGCTTCCAACAGATCGCGCGGCTCGACGTACTCGGCCGTGGCCCCCTCGCGGCCCGGTTCGGGCAGGTTGGCCAGCGCCCGCCGGTCGATCTTGCCATTGGGGGTCAGCGGCATCGCGTCCACGGTGATGAAGGCCGCGGGGAGCATGTACTCGGGCAGGCTGGCGCGCAGATGCTCCCGCAGACCGGCCGGGGTCACGTCGGCGCCCGCGGCGGGCGATCGGCGGATGAACGCCAGCAGCCGGCTGTCGCCTGCTGCATCGGGCTTGGCGAGCACAGCCGCCTCGGCCAGGCCGGAATGCCCGCAGAGCGCCGACTCGATCTCGCCCAGCTCGATCCGGAACCCCCGCACCTTCACCTGGAAATCCACCCGGCCCAGGTACTCCAGGTTGCCGTCAGGCAGCCAGCGCGCCAGATCACCGGTGCGATAAAGACGCATGGAAGATTGCAAGTTGAAGATTGCAGATGGCGTGTCCTGCGGTGAATCTGCAATCTCCAATCTGCTATCTTCAATCCGTGCGAACGGGTCCGGCACAAACTTTTCCGCGGTCAGCTCCGGCCGGCCCAGGTAGCCGCGGGCGACGCCGACGCCGGCGATGTGAATCTCGCCGGGAACGCCGATGGGCACGGGTTGGCCGGCGCGGTCGAATAGGTAGATGCGCATGTTCTGGATCGGCCGGCCGATGGGCGCGGATGCCAGGCCCCGCGGCAACTGCGTCACCGGGTAGAGGGTGGGTCCGATCGTGGCCTCGGTGGGGCCGTAGGCGTTGACGAAGTGCCGCCCGTGCGCCCAGCGCCGCGCCAGGTCACTTGGACAGCGCTCGCCGGCCGAGATGAGCGAGGTCAGCCCCTCCAGCCCCTCGTCCGGCAGCACTGAGAGCACCGACGGGGGCAGCGTGACCACGGAGATGCGCTGCTCGCGCAGCAATCGCGCCAGGTCAGGCACGGAGGCCAGCACAGATTGGGGCGCCAGCACCAGGGTGGCGCCCGATAGCAGCGCCATGAAGACCTCGGACGCACAGGCATCGAAGCTGAAGGAGGCGAACTGTAAGGCCCGGCCCCCAGGCGGCACGCGGAAGCCTGTGATCTGTGCCGTCACCAGGTTGGTCAGCCCTCGGTGTTGCACCATCACACCCTTTGGCTTCCCAGTGGAGCCGGAGGTGTAGATGAGGTAGGCGAGGGTGTCGGGAATGTTGAATGTTGAATGTTGAATGTCGAATGTTGGATGTTGGGCAATGGCGGGCCAGTCGGCGTCGAGGCAGACGATGCCGGATTTCGGCAAACCTTCAATCTTCAATCGGCCATCTGCAATCACGCGTTCCTGCGTCACCAGCACCTGGACGCCCGCGTCCTTGAGCATGTACGTCAGGCGATCGGCCGGGTAGGCGGGGTCGAGGGGCAGGTAGGCGCCGCCGGCCTTCAGGATGCCCAACAGGCCGATCACCAGTTCGAGCGAGCGCTCTGCACTGATGCCGACGATGGTCTCCGGGCCGACGCCCAGGCCGCGTAGGTAGTGAGCGAGCTGGTTGGCACGTTCGTTGAGCTCGCGGTAGGTCAAGATTAGGGCTAAGGTTGAGGTTAAGTTGGTCTCGTCCTCAGTCTTAACCTTAGCCTCAGCCTCGGCCTCAACCTTAGCCTCAGATACGAACTCCACGGCGATGGCGTCGGGGGTGCGGGCGGCCTGCTCGGCAAAGAGCTCGTGGACGCACCGGTCGGCCGGGAAGGGCGCGGCGGTGGCGGTCCAGTCGTCCAGGATCAGGTGACGCTCGGCCGCGGTCAGGATGGGCAGCTCGCCGATGCGCTGGGCCGGGTCGGCCGCGATGGCCTCCAGCAGGGTGCGGAAGTGGCCCGTCATGCGTGCGATGGTCGCCTCGTCGAACAGGTCGGTGGCGTATTCCAACGCGCCGCTCAGCCCGCCTCCCGGCCCCGTGTTTTCTAGCATCGACAGTGTCAGGTCGAATTTGGCGATGCCTGCATCGGCCGGCACCGGGGTCAGTTGCAGACCAGGTAAGGCCATGCCGCCCAACGGCTGGTTTTGCATGGTGAACACAACCTGGAAGAGCGGACTGTGGCTCATGGCGCGCACGGGCGCGATCACGTCCACCAGCATCTCGAACGGCAGCTCTTGGTGTGCGTATGCGCCTAGCGCGGCCTCACGCACGCGGCCCAACAGCTCACGGAAGGTCGGATTGCCGGCCATCCGACCGCGCAGCACCAGCGTGTTGACGAAGAAGCCGATGAGGCCCTCGGTCTCGGCGCGGGTGCGGCCGGCGATGGGCACGCCGACGTTGACATCGTGCGCCGTCTGGCCGGTATAGCGGTGGAGCAGCGTCTGGAACGCGGCGAGCAGCGTCATGAACAGGGTCGCGCCCGCGGCCCGACTCACCGTTCGCAGGCGCTCCGTCAGCTCAGCGGGCAGCACGAAATCCAGCGTGTCCCCGCGGTAACTGGGGACGGGCGGCCGCGGCCGATCCGTTGGCAGGTCCAGCAGCGGGGGGGCGCCGGCCAGCTCGGCCTTCCAGTAGTCGATCTGGGCCTGGAGCGCGTCGCCGTGCAGCCAGCCGCGCTGCCAGGCAGCGTAATCGGCGTACTGGATGGGCAGCGGCGGCAGCCCCGCCGCACGCGCTGCTTGCTCGGGACTGACCGTCATGTCTGAGTGGAACGCGGCGTACAGCGCGGCCAACTCGCGCACCAGTACACCCATCGACCAGCCGTCGGAGACGATGTGGTGCATGGTCAGCAAGGCGACGTGATCAGCAGCGGCCAGGCGCAGCAGGCGCACGCGCACCAGCGCGCCGGCGGTGCGGCTGTCCAGCCGGAACGGGGTGCGGGCTTCCTCGGCAGCCAATCGGGTCGCCTCGATCTCACGTGCGGCCGCATCGGGCAGTCCGCTCAGGTCGATCACGGGCAGCGCGATCAGTGCCTCCGCCTCGGCCAGGTCGCCGACGGCCGCGATAACCTGCCGGCCCTCGCCATCGACCGAGTCAAAAGTAGTGCGCAGCGATTCGTGCCGCAGCAGGAGCGCGGCCAGGGCACGGCGTAGCGCGGCCGCGTCCAACTCGCCCTCTAACCGCACCGCGGTGGGCAGGTTGTACAGCGGACTCTCTGGTTCAAGTTGGTCCAGGAACCAGAGCCGCTGCTGAGCGAACGACAGCGGGATGCCCCCGGCGGTATCGCGCGGCGCGGCGGTGATGGGCGGCGCCGCGCTGCCGCTGGCCTGCGAGGCGGCCTCGACCGCTTGCGCCAGCCCGGTCAGCGTCGGTGACTCGAAGAGCGTCCGCAGCGGTAATTCGACCCCGAATGTCTCACGCACGCGGGACATGAGCTGTGTGGCCAGCAGCGAGTGACCGCCCAGCTCGAAAAAGTTATCGCCCGCCCCGATGCGTTCCGTGTGCAGTAAGTCGCTCCACAGGCCGGCCAACAGCTCCTCGGTGGGCGTGCGCGGGGCGACGTAACCGGCTTCGTCGGCCGGCCGCTCGATCTTCCACGCGGCCAGCGCGCGGCGGTCGATCTTGCGGTTGGGCGTCAGCGGCAGCGCCTCCAGCAGCACGAAGGCGGACGGGATCATGTAGTCGGGCAGCCGGCCGCGCAGCGCTTCGCGCAAGGTTGAGGTCGAGGTTAAGCCGGCGGTGGTCTTAGCCTCGGGAATAATGAACGCGGCCAAGCTATCGCCCCGCACGACCACCGCGGCCTCACGCACGGCCGGTTGTTCGCGCAGCGCGGCCTCGATCTCGCCCAACTCGATGCGGAAGCCGCGCACCTTCACCTGTTGGTCGATGCGGCCCAGGATCTCGATGCGGCCATCGGGCAGGTAACGCGCCAGGTCGCCGGTGCGGTAGAGGCGGGAATCGGTGATGGGGAGATGGGGAGATGGGGAGAAGGGGAGAGGGCCGCTCCGTGTCTCCGCGTCTTCGTGTCTCCCCATCTCCGCGTCCGCCGCAAACGGGTCCGGCACAAACTTCTCCGCGGTCAGCTCCGGCCGGCCCAGGTAGCCGCGGGCGACGCCAACGCCGCCGACGCAGAGCTCGCCGGGGATGCCGATGGGCACGCGGTGGCCGTAGCGGTCCAGGAGGTGAATCTGCGTGTTGGCGATGGGCCGGCCGACAGGCGCGGAGGTCGCACCGGGCGGCAGAGCGGTCACGCGGCCCAGCGTCGGGCCGATGCTGGTCTCTGTGGGGCCGTAGGCGTTGAAGAAGCAGCGATTGGCGGCCGCTCGGGGGCCGGCGACCGAGGTCGCGCCCACCACTGCGAAGTCGCCCTGCGGCGACTGGTCGGCCGCCTGCGCAGGCAGGCTTCGCAGAGGCAGTTGCGACTTCCAGTCGCCGGTCTGCTGTGCCCATTGCGCCCATTTCGCCGCCACATCCGCGCCGCAACGTTCGCCCGCGGTGATGAGCGTGTGCAGCCCGTCGAGGCCATCGGTCGGGAGCAGCGCCAGCACCGACGGCGGCAGCGTGATCGTCGTGATGCTGTGCTCCCGGATCAGCCGGGCCAGGTCGGGCAGCGAGGTCAGGGTCTCGCGCGGGGCCAGGTGGAGCGCGGCGCCGGTGGTCAGCGCCATGAAGATTTCGGACGCGGCCGCATCGAAGCTGAAGGATGCGAACTGCAACACCCGGCACATCTCGTCCACGCCAAACGCCCGCGTCTGTGCCGTCACCAGGTTGGTCAGCCCTCGGTGTTGCACCATCACCCCCTTCGGCTTCCCGGTGGAGCCGGAGGTGTAGATGATGTAGGCGAGGGTGTCGGGAATGTTGAATGTTGAATGTTGAATGTTGAATGTTGGATGTTGGGCGATGGCGGGCCAGTCGGCATCCAGGCGGACGATTTCCAGCTTCTGGCTTCCAGTTTCCAGTTTCCAGTTTCCAGTTTCGAGCTTCGAGTGCGTCACCAGCATGCGGATCCCTGCATCCGCCAACATGTACGCCAGGCGATCGGCGGGGTAGGCGGGGTCGAGGGGCAGGTAGGCGCCGCCGGCTTTCAGGATGCCGAGGAGCCCGACGATCATGTCGGGCGAGCGTTCCACCATGAGGCCGACGATGGTCTCCGGGCCGACGCCGAGGCTGCGCAGGTGGTGGGCAAGCTGGTTGGCACGGGCGTTGATCTCGCAATAGGTTAAGGTTGAGGTTAAGGCTGAGTCTACAGGAATTCCAAATGTATCCGGAATCGAGGCTTTAGCCGGTTTGGCGCGCGGCCCCGATGACCCAGAAACCGGCTGAAGCCTCGATTCCTGAGTGCCATCGGCGACTACATTTGGAGTCTCTGCCGAGTTTAGCTTTGCCTCCCCCACAAACACCACCGCGGGCGCGTCCGGGGTGCGGCTGGCCTGTTCCTCGAACAACTGCGCCACGGTGCAGTCGGCGGGGAAGGGCGCGGCAGTGCGATTCCAATCGGTCAACTGCGCGTCTTCAGCCTTGGTCAGCAGCGGCAGATCGCCGATGCGTTGATCGGGATCGGCCGCGATGCCGGTCAGCAGCGTGCGGAAGTGATCGATCATGCGGTCGATGGTGGTTTCGTCGAGGAGATCGCGGTTATACTCCCATGCGCCGCTGAACCCTGCAGCGTCCTCGGCCATGGAGAGGGTCATATCGAACGGCGAGGTGCTGCCACTCAGCTCGATGGGCTCGATTGCCAGGCCCGCGGCGGGCTGCGCCCCCCGCCTGGCCGCGGCCTGCGCCGCGTTCTGCATGACAAACATGACCTGGAAGAGCGGGCTGTGGCTGAGGCTGCGCTCCGGCTGCAGGTGATCGACCAGCGTCTCAAACGGCAGGTCCTGGTTCGCATACGCGGCCAACGCGGTTTCTCGGACGTGTTTCAGCAGCTCGCGGAAGGCGGGGTTGCCCGACAGGTCTCCAACCATCACCAGCGTGTTGATGAAGAAGCCGATCAGCCCCTCGGTTTCCCCGCGCGTCCGGTTTGCGATGGGCGTGCCGATGGCGATGGCGTCTTGCCCGGTGTAGCGGTGGAGCAGCGTCTGGAATGCGGCCAGCAGCACCATGAAGGGCGTTGCGCCCTCGCGGCGGGCCAGGCTGTTGAGCGCAGCCGAGACGTCCGGCGGCAGGGCGAAGGTGCGCTGCGCGCCGCGGTAGCTCTGTACGGCTGGCCGCGGCCGGTCGGTGGGCAGCTCCAACTGCGGCGGCAGGCCCGCCAACTGGGCGCGCCAGAAGGCCAATTGCTGCTGCAGCGGCGAGGCTGCATCGCCCGTCTCAGCCAGCCAGGTGCGCTGCCAGGCCGCGTAATCGGCGTATTGGATGGGCAGCGGGGGCAGCGCCGCGGCCCGACCTGCGACGTGCGCCGCGTAGAACTCGGCCATCTCGGCCACCAGGACTCTGTTGGACCACGCGTCGGAGACGATATGGTGCATGGTCAGCAGCAGCACGTGCTCGGCCTCGGCGCCGTCGGCCAGGCGCAGCAAGTGGCCGCGCAGCAGTGGTCCACGGGCCAGATCGAAAGGCTGCTGTGCGTCCTCCTGCGCCAGGCGGCGGAACTCGGCCTCGCGCGCCTCCGGCGCCAGCCCACTCAGATCGATCAGGGGCAGCGCGATGCGCAGTTCGGCGGCGATCACCTGGCCGGGCTTGCCGCCGACCTCCGTGAAGGTCGTGCGCAGCACCTCGTGGCGGCGCACGACCTCGTTGAGGCTGTGCGCCAGCGCGGCCGGATCCAACGCGCCGCGCAGCCGGATAGCAGACGGGATGTTGTAGAACGGGTTGCCGGGTTCCAGCTTGTCCAGGAACCAGAGGCGCTGTTGCCCGAATGACAACAGCAGGAGCTCGGCCGGTCGATCGTTGCCGGCGGGCGGCCGTGGCACAGCGACCAATTGCGGGGCTGCCTGTTGCGC
>JAPKMS010000262.1 GCA_026645775.1 Anaerolineae bacterium | reverse complement strand
GGCGCACGCGGCGGCACGGGAAGCATCCGATGAAGCCGCGTGCGCCGCGGCCCGCGCGGCCGGACAGGCGGTCTCCACGCCGCACATGGCAGACCACTCACTAGGAGCGGCAGCCTACGCCGTCAGGGCCGTGAAGCGCGCATCCTCTGTGCCCGAGGCGGCAGCGGCCGGCGAGGTCGAGCGCCGGTGGCAGTATGCGCAACTGCCCGAGGCGGTCCGCGAACTCGTGATGTCTGTGCTAGAACAGAATTCGGTTCTCCGCAACTGGTAACCCTGAGGAGGATGCAACCCATGAGCTGGCAACCTTCTATCGGCGCGCAGGTGTGCGACGGCGGCGTCTCATTCCGGGTGTGGGCCCCTGATCGCCGCCAGGTCGAGGTCGTCCTTTACGCGGAAGACCGGCCCGCGAGGGTTCACCCGCTCACCCGCGAAGCGGGCGGCTACTGGTCCGGCTTTATCGCGGGCGCAGGCGCAGGGACGCGCTACTTGTTCCGGCTTGACGGCGTGCTGGACCGGCCCGATCCGGCGTCGCGGAGCCAACCGACCGGCGTGCACGGCCCGTCGCAGGTGGTCGACGCGGACTTCCCCTGGACCGACGCCGGCTGGCAGGGAGTGCCGCGCGAGGCGCTGATCATCTATGAGCTGCACGTCGGGACTGCGATTGCGGCCGGCACCTTCGAGGCGCTGATCGAGCGGCTGGCCGGCCTGGTCGAGCTTGGGATCACTGCGATCGAGCTGATGCCCATCGCCGATTTCCCCGGTGAGCGCAACTGGGGTTACGACGGCGTCAACCTGTATGCTCCGGCCCGCGCCTACGGTGGCGCAATCGGCCTCAAACGCCTGGTGGACGCGGCGCACGCGGCAGGGCTGGCCGTGCTGCTGGACGTCGTTTACAACCACTTCGGGCCGCGCGGCAACTATCTGCCCGACTTTGCCGCGAGCTACTTCACCAACCGGCGCCGGACGCCCTGGGGCGATGCCCTCAATTTCGATGGCGTGGGGTCGCAGGCCGTGCGTGCCTATTTCATCGAGAATGCGCTCACCTGGGCCCATGAGTACCATCTCGACGGGCTCCGGCTGGATGCCACCCAGGAAATCACCGACAGCAGCTCGGAGCACGTGCTGCGGGAACTGGTCCGCCGCGTGCATGAGACGCTGCCGCCGGAGCGCTGCTTCACGATCTTCGCGGAAGACGCCCGCAACGCTGCGCGGCTGATCCGGCCGCCGGCCGAGGACGGCTTCGGGTTGGATGGCATCTGGGCGGACGATTTTTGCCACGAGGTGCGCGTCACGCTGACGGGAGAGCACGAGGGCTACCTCTACGCATTCGCGGGCGGGAGCCGGGAACTTGCCGCGGTGTTGCGCAATGGATGGCTGTATCAGGGACAGCCGGATATCCGCACCGGCGCCCCGCGCGGCACCCCGGTCAGCGATCTACCGCCGGCCAGCCTCGTCTACTGCATCCAAAACCATGATCAGGTCGGGAACCGGGCGTTCGGTGAGCGGCTTAGCCACATCGTATCGCCCGCCGCCTATCGCGCGGCGTCCGCGTTGCTGTTCCTGGCGCCGTGCACGCCGCTCCTCTTCATGGGCCAGGAGTGGGCCGCGTCGACGCCGTTCCTCTTCTTCACCGATCATGATGCCGAGTTTGGCCCGCTGGTGACCGAGGGCCGGCGCAAGGAGTGGGCGGATTTCGGCGCCTTCCAGGGCGCTGAAACGCCCGATCCGCAGGCTCCGGAGACCTTTGCACGTTCGAAACTGCGCTGGGATGAGCAGGCTGCGCCAGCCCATGCGCCGATCCGCAGGCTCTACCGCGACCTGATCGCGCTCCGCCGGCAGGAGCCTGCCTGCCGCGTGCGCGACCGGTCACAGAGCGAAGTCCATATCGCCGGCGAGCAGGCCGTCACGCTGCTGCTGACCGGGTCTGCCGGCCGCGACGCCCCGCTGTTGGTCATCGCCAACTTGGGCGGCGCAGCCAGTTGCGATCTTAGCCTCGTGGGGGGCGCCGCATCAACCTGGACGCTGATCCTCGATACCGAGGCCGACATCTATGGCGGAGCGGCGACGCCCCAGCCGCCGCGCGGCCGCGTCGACCTGTTCAGCCCTCGCACCTTGGTTTTCCGGGGAGGCTCACAATGAAATGGTGGCAGACGGCCCTTTTCTACCAGATCTACCCGCGCTCGTTCGCCGATGGAAACGGCGATGGCATCGGCGACTTTCCGGGCATGGTCGCCAAGTTGGATTATCTGAAAGAGCTGGGCATCGACGCGATCTGGCTTTCGCCGCACTTCCCTTCCCCAAACTGGGACTGCGGCTACGACATCAGCGATTACTGCGATGTGGCGCCGGAGTACGGCGCCCTGGCCGATTTCCGAGCATTCCTGGCCGAGGCGCATGCGCGCGGGATCCGGGTCATCCTCGACCTGGTGTTGAACCACACCAGCGACGAGCACGCCTGGTTCCTGGAGTCGAAGGCCAGCCGCGACAACCCCAAGGCGGATTGGTACGTGTGGCACGACACCCCGCCCAACAATTGGCAGTCGTGCTTCGACGGTGACGCGTGGACGTACGCCGCCGAGCGCGACCAGTACTACTATCACTACTTCATGAAGCAGCAGCCCGATCTGAATTGGCGCAACCCGGCGGTCAAGCAGGCGATGTGGGACGCCGTGCGTTTCTGGCTTGACATGGGCGTGGATGGCTTCCGCCTGGATGCCCTGGGCACCATCTACGAGGACCCGGAACTCACCCCCCACACGGTTCCGATGACGCTGGCTGAGCTGCGGCGCTTCGATGAGACCGCCGTGACGCCCGAAGCGGTCGCTCTGAAGGAAAAATACTGGCTCGCGATGTTCGAGCATCAGTGGGGCGGCCCTGGTTTGCACGATCTGATGCGGGAGCTGCGCGCCATCCTGGACGAATACCCCGGCGACCGCATGTTGGTGGGCGAAGATGATGATATCGCCTATATGGGGAACGGCGACGACGAGCTGCACCTGGTCTTCAACTTCCCACTGATGCGCGTCGACCGCCTCACGCCGGAGCACATTCGCCGGAACCAGGCGCAGCGTCTGGCCCGGTTGGATGCGCTGCCCGTGCGCGGCTGGGGCTGCAACACGCTGGGCAACCATGATACCACGCGCGTCTGGACGCACTTTGCGGGCGATAGCCCCCACGCCGCCGAGCGGGCGCGCCTCAACGCGGCGCTGGTGTTGACGCTGCGGGGCACGCCGTTCCTCTACAACGGCGAAGAAATCGGCATGACCGACCATATCATCACCGACCCGACCAGGCTGCGCGATACGATGGCGACTTGGTATTATGACAAGTCTGTCAATGATCTGAAAGTAGACCCGGCCGAGGCGGCGCAGCGCGCCGGGCAAATGAGCCGGGACAAAAACCGCACGCCGATGCAATGGGCCGCCGGCCCCAATGCCGGCTTCTGCCCGGCCGACGTGACGCCCTGGCTCCCGGTCAACCCCAACTATGCCGCGGGCGTCAACGTAGCCGATCAGCAGGACGACCCCGGCTCGCTGCTGAGCTTCTACCGCCGGCTCATCCGGGTGCGGAGGGAGGTCCCCGCGCTCGTGACGGGCGAGTACCGGCCGCTTCACCCTCGGGCGGTGAGCTACTTCGCTTTCCTCCGTGAGACGCCGGATCAGACCGTGCTGGTCGTGCTCAACACCTCGAACACCCGCCGCACGCTGCGGTTCGACGTGCCGGGCAAAGGGATCGCACACATCATTTTCTCATCTCGGCAGGCTGAGGGCGAGCAAGACCTGCAGGCCCTCAAGCTGGGCGCGTTCGAGGTGTTGATCGCAGAGTTGAATTGAAACAAGGAGAGGACATGTCAGAAGAACAACGTTTCACAGTTAGCCAGTTCGGTGACGAGGTCAAACGCATCCTGGTGGTGGCCGCGCACCCGGACGATCTGGAGACCGGCAGCGGCGGCACCCTGGCGTTGTTGATCGCGCGCGGGGTCGAGGTGGCGCTGCTGCTGGGCACCGACGGCGACATCGGCACCCACGATGTCAGCTTCACGCGGGAGACGCTGGCCGCGGCGCGGCAGCAGGAGACGTTGGCCGGCGCGCAGGTGTTGGGCCTCAAAGAGGTTTTCTTCCTGGGACATCACGACGGTGAGCTGGTGGCCGATCTGGCACTGCGCGCCGAGGTGGCCGGCATTTACCGCCACTGGCAACCCGACACGGTCTTTACCTTTGACCCGTCCTGGGCCGGCCAGGCGCACCCCGACCACACGGCGGCCGGCCGCGCGGCGGTGGACGCATACATGCCTTCGAAGATGGAGCTCTATCACCCGGAGCAGCTCGTGGATGGCGTCAAGGTCGCCGATGTCAAGCGGTTCTTCTTCTTCGGCGGCAGCAATCGCGAGGGCGAGATCACCATCGATATTTCGTCGGCCTGGGCCACCAAGCTGGCGGCCACGCGCTGCCATGTCAGTCAGTTCGGCCAAAAGGAAGAGGCGCTGCAATGGCTGGCGGCGTGGAATCACGAGACGGGGAAATGCTGCGGGCTGGAGTACGCGGAAGCATTCCACCCGATGCAGGTGTGGTGAGGTCGAGGATAAGGTCGAGGTCAAGGTCGAGGTTAAGACCAAGACCGCTTCTTAACCTCAGCCTCATCCTCAACCTTACTCATATCGTAATGCCTCAATCGGATTCAGCGCGGCGGCCCGGTTGGCCGGATAGAAGCCGAAGAAGATGCCGATGGCCAGCGACACGGCCACGGCCAGCACGACGCTTTGCGGCGTGACCACGGCTGTGCTGCTGCCTAACAGCGGCGAGAGCACCTGCGCGCCGACCACGCCCAGGATCACCCCCACGATCCCACCCAACACGCTGATGACGATCGCTTCGATCAGGAACTGCACCAGGATGTCGCTACGCTTGGCGCCCACGGCCTTGCGCAGACCGATCTCGCGCGTCCGCTCAGTGACGTTCACCAGCATGATGTTCATGATGCCGATGCCGCCCACCAGCAACGAGATCGCTGCGATGCTGCCCAGCAGCGTGGTGAAGGTGCCGGTGGTCGATTCAACGCTGGTGATGAGATCCTCCTGGTTACGCACCGTGAAATCGTCATCCGCACCGGCGGCCAGGCCGTGCTTCGCCCGCAGGATCGCGGTCACCTGCGCTTGCGCTATATCCATCGCGTCGTCCGAGCGGGCCTGCAGGTTGATCGTGCTCACTATGGTCGTGCCCGCGCCACCCAGCTTCAGTTGCGCGGTGCGCAGCGGCATGATGATCACATTATCCTGGTTGCTGTTGCCACCGCTGGTCCCCTTCGAAGTCAGGACGCCGATCACCTTGTAGTTCTGACGGCTGATGCGGATCATCTCGCCCACCGGATTCACCGATGTGCTGCCGAATAGACTCTCTATCACCGTTTCGCCCAGCACCACGACCATCGCCGTCTGGTCGTTGTCCGCGTCCGTGAGGAAGCGCCCCCGCGAGACCCCCTGGTTGCGCACGGTGGCATACGCCGCGGTGGCGCCGGTGATACTCGCACGCGTCGTGTTCCCACTGTAGGTCGCCGTAGCGTTGCTGCTGTACACCGGCGCCACCAGGCTGACCGCATCAGCCAGTGCTTCGATGGCCTTCACGTCGGCCATGGTCAGCGTGGCCGTGCTCTCTACCTGGCCGCCGGGCCGAAAGCCGAAGCTCTGCTGGGTCGACACCGTCAGCAAGTTGGAGCCCAACGACTGGAACTGGTTCAGCACTTGGGCCTGGGCGCCCTGGCCCACCGCCACCAACGCGATCACCGCGGCCACACCGATCACGATGCCCAACATGGTCAGAAACGTTCGCATTGCGTGAATCGTGAGTGAATTCAGCGCGACGCGGAAGACCATCATCAGTTTTTTCATCAGGGAGACTCCTTTGTAAACGCCCGTCCTGAGCAGGGCGCCTCTTCGACGCCACACCGCTGGCGCTATGCCCTCACCCAGGATGCTCGCATCGTTTTCAGTGCATTACCGGCCGCCGAACATGCCCCCCAGGCCGCCCATGGCGCCACTGCCGATACGGGTGCTGCGGGTGCTGCTGCTGGAACTGCTCGTATCAAACTGGACGAGGATCTTGTCACCCACGTTCAGGCCCTTGGTCACCACGGTGTACGTGCCGTCGCTCAGCCCGATCTCCACCGGCACCGATTCAGGCGATCCGGTGGGGTCGGTCGTATTGGGCACCTGTACCTGGTATCGATTGTTGGACTGTGTCAAGGCCATCGTCGGCACCAGCAAGGCATTTGTCACCGTGCCCACCTGGATCTCCACGTTGGCGGTCATCCCCACCAGCAGCGTCAGCTTCTCCGCGCCGGTCAACGATACAGGCACACTGTAGGTCATCACATCACCCTGGAGCGTCCCCTGCAATGGCACCTCCAGCACCTTGCCGGAAAAGCTCTGGCCCGGGAAGGCATCAAAGGTGATCGTCGCATCTTGCCCCGTGCTCACCTGCTGGATCGTCGTCTCATCCACCGAAGCGACAACCTGGAGCGTCTTCAGGTTCGCCAGCGTCAGGATGCGGCTGCTGGCCGACACCCGGTCGCCTTCGTCGGCATTCACCTCAAGGATAGTGCCGTCAAAGGGCGCCACCAACTGCGTACCTGCCAGCGCGATCTCGGCATTGCTGACCGCCAGTTTCTTCTTGTCCACCGCGGCCTGCGCCGCGGCCAGCTTGGTCGCATCCGCGCCTGCGTCCAGCTCAGACCGAGCGATCTGCGCCGACTGTAACGAGACCTCGGCCTGGCTCACGGCGAGCTGCGCCTGCGCCAACGAGAGTTTATTGCCGCCGGCCTGCGCCTCGGCCAGCGCCGCCTGCGCCTCAGCCAGCGCCACCTGCTTCTGGGCCAGTTCGGCCTCTCCGGACTGCCGCGTCAGCTCGCGTTGAGCTTGAACGCTGGCCAGGTCAACCCGGGCATCGGCCAGCTTCACTTCGTCTTCGGCCAGCTCCGCAGTCTGCTCCACGGTGGGATTCTTCAGGGCTTTCAATTGCTCAACGCGGCGCTCGTACCAGTACACACTGTATTGAAGATCGCGTTCGCTCTTTGCCAGGGAATCACGCTGCGCCTGCTCGCTTTGGATCTGGAGCAACGTAAGGCTGTCCTGGGCATCTTTGACCGCGTTTTCCAGCGCGGTCAGGTCCGCATTGCGGAGCTCGGCCAGGTCAGACTTCGCCTGCTCAAGCATTTGCTCGGCCGACGCGACCATGACATCGGCCTGGGCAATCTCCAGCGCAGTCGGCGGGGTCTGCAAATCGGCAAGCGTCTCCTCCGCAGCCTGCAGATCGCTCTTCGCTTGTTCGAGCGTCAGGCGATAGGAGGCATCGTTGATAGTCGCCAGCACTTGCCCTTGGGTCACGACGGCGCCCGCCGTGATCGCCAACGTCGCCAGCTCGGTTGTCCCACTCAGGTGCTCAAAATTGAGGGAAGCGCTCTGCTCGGCGGCCAACTGACCCACCACACTCAGCGTCGAGCTCAAATCCCCCTGGGTCACCTGGATCACCTGGGTGTAGGTCTCGGCACTGGCAGAGCTGGTCGTCGCGCCGCCGGCTCCACGACTCCGGTAATAGAAATACCCGCCGCCGACGGCCGCAATAAACAGGAGGGCCAGTAAGATTCTCAAGGCACGTTTCATAATGGTAAATCTCCGAAAAGTTCATCCCTGCGAAGTTGGTGCTCAGACATTATTGCCAGATGTTTAGTTGCCGCCCGAACGCTGACCGCCGACTGATGGGGGTACACCGCCTGGCGGCATGCCGTCGCCCATCTCCATCGAACCAGCGGGGCCGAACATCTGCTGTTGGTTAGACGTGCCCGTCGAAATCTCCACGAGGACCTTGTCACCCTCGTTGAGACCCTTGAGGACCGCGGTATAAGTGCCGTCACTCTGGCCGATCTGCACGGGCACCGCTTCGGGATCTCCGTTCGGGTCGGTCGTGTTGGGCACCAGCACCTGGTACCTCCCGTTGGACTGCGTCAGCGCGAGGGTCGGCACCAGCAGGGTTTCGCCCATCTGGCCCACCTGGATCTCCACGTTGGCGGTCATGCCCACCCGCAGCGCCAGGCCCTCAGCGCCGGTCAGCAAGAGCGGCACGCTGTAGACCATCACATCCCCTTGCAATGTCCCCTGCATCGGCACATCCAACACCTCGCCGGTGAAGGTCTGGCCGGGGAACGCGTCGAAGGAGATCGTAGCCGGCTGGCCCGCACTGATCTGGCGAATTGTGGTCTCATCGATTGAGGTGACTACCCGCAGCGTCTTCATGTCCGCCAGGGTTAAGATGGCGGTTTGGGCCGTCACCCGGTCTCCCTCGCTGACGTTCGTGTTCAGGATGGTGCCACCGAAGGGCGCCACCAACTGCGTGCCTGCCAGCGCGGCCTCAGCATCGGTCACCGCCGACTGCTTCCGATCCACCGCAGCCTGGGCGGTCGCAAGGTCAAGCGCGTCTGCGCCGGCATCCAGCGCGACCCGCGCTTCCTGCGCCGCCTGCAAACCGACCTCAGCCTCTTTCACTCCGAGTTTCGCATTCGCCAGCTTAAGCTTGTCGCCGCCGGCCTGCGCCAAGGCCAATGCCTCTTCAGCATTCGCAAGGGCGGCTGTAGCTTTGCGCACGGACATCTCAGCCTGGAGCAAACTGGCCTTTTGGTTCAACTCGAACATAACACGCGCGTCCTGCGCATTCATCATTTTGTTATATGCCAGTTCCAGTCGATCCTGGTAGGCCGCATCCGAGTAGGTCTCGCTGGACAGCCGGTTGTAATCGTTCGTCGGGGCTGTCTCGGCATAAATCAATCGGCCCAACTGGGTTTTGTAGTCGGAGTCCTGCTGTTGATCCAAAACATTGGCCTGCGCCTTCGCGAGTGCGCTCTTGGCACTGGCGACCGCTGCTTCCAGGCTCTTGATGTCCGGGTTAACCAGATCGTTCAGCGCATCCTGCGCCTTCTGAAGCCCGACTTTGGCTTTGGCCACAGCCACATCAGCCTTTGCGATCTCGAGCGCCGTGGCTGGGGTCCGGAGGTCGGCCAGGGTCTCCTGTGCGGCCAACAGATCGCTCTTCGCCTGATCCAGCGCCTGCTGATACGATGCGTCCTCGATGGTTGCCAACACCTGGCCTTGGGTCACAACGTTGCCGGCTTGGACCGCAAGGGTTAACAGATTGGTCGTCTCCGTCATGCGCTCGAACGTGAGCGAAACGCTCTGTTCGGCCTCTAATTGGCCGACGACGCTCACTGATGCATCCAGGGCGCCTCGCTTCACCTGTACGACCTGGGTGTAGGTCGTCTCATCCGCGGCCGCCGTGGATGCGGTCTTGCTGCGGTAAATCCAATATCCGCCGCCCGCAATCGCCGCCACAACCAACACAGCCAGAAGAAACCGAATGCTCTTCTTCACCTTGCTTCTCCTATGCACGAATAACCGTTTTTGATCCTGCTGGGCCCTATTGAGCGCCGATCGGTGCAGTCAAGCCGGTGCGCCCCGCAGCCGGAGCGGCAGGCAGCGGCACTGCGACGATCTGGCGTACGGCCCGCTGCGGGTTGGAGACCGGTGCGTCGCTGACGATCAGGCCATCGGCCAGCCGAATGATCCGCCGCGTGTGGGCAGCAATATCGGGTTCATGCGTGACGAACAAAACCGTGATGCCGCGCTTCTCGTTCAGTTCCTGGAAAATACCCATGATCTCTTCGCCGGCCTGGGAGTCAAGGTTGCCGGTCGGTTCATCGGCCAGGATCAGGCTCGGCTCGTTGACCAGTGCGCGAGCAATGGCTACACGCTGCTGCTGACCGCCCGAAAGCTCACTCGGCTTGTGGTTCAGCCGGTCGCCCAACCCGACCATCTCCAGCGCGGCGACGCAGCGGGCCCGATCGTTGCTGACGCCGGCATAGATCAGCGGCAGCTCCACGTTTGACAGGGCCGTGGTGCGCGGCAATAAGTTGAAGCTCTGGAAGACGAATCCGATCTTTCGGCTGCGCACATCAGCCAGGGCGCTCTCATTCATCCGGCCCACGTCCTGGCCATCCAATAGAAATGTTCCGCTGGTGGGAACATCCAATGCG
>JAPKMS010000261.1 GCA_026645775.1 Anaerolineae bacterium | reverse complement strand
GAGAGCCAGGCCACGCTCCCTGGGAGAGTGCGGGCCCAATCGGCGGCCAAGGTGGTTTTGCCGTAGCCAGCCGGCGCACAGATCAGAACCAGGCGTGTGCCAGGCTGGCGGCGATGATCCAGTTGCTCCAGCAGGTGGGGCCGGGGCGCCCTTTCGCCAGGCGCGGGCGGGACGGCGAATTTGGTGGTCAGCAGGTAGGGCGACGGCATGGGGGCCATTATAGCGCAACAGGAGGCAGCCGGCCACAACGGCGGCGGCATCTTCATCAACCGTCCGACCATGATCAAGGCCAGCAGCACAACAGCACCCTGCGCGGCACTTGTGACAATCCGTTTGCGTTCACGCCGCCAACAGCTCAACCGCCTCTCGCCCTGCGCGGAAACCGCTGGTCATGGCGTGGTCAATGGTCGGGATCCCTTCCACGTCGGCGTGGGCGAAGCAGATCCGGCCCAGCGGCTGCTTGACGAGCAGCCGTTCCGGGGCGAAGACCGCGCCCTTCGTCGGCGCGGCGAAGGCGTGGCCCCAGCGGTAGAGGTAGAAGCCGGTCACGGTCTTGCTCAGGCCGGGGATGCACTTGTCGAACTCAGCCAGAATTTTGGCCTGCCAATCGTCCAGCGACGCCGCCAGCAGCCCCATGCGCTCGGCCGCGGTCAGCGGACAGTAGGCGGTCAGCACGTTCGGCCGGCTGGTCGGTGCGGACTGCGGCGCGGCGTGCGTCGTCCAATCCGCGACGATGAAATCGCTCATGACGAAGTCGCCCAGCAGTTGGTTCGAGTAGGCCAGGCCGGGCGGCGTCTGCGAAACCGCCACGTTGGCGACCGCGTACGGGGTGTACTCGAAGGTCTTGGCGGCCTGCTGCCGGTCGGCCGGGAGATCGGGCAGCAGATAGGGCGCCATGAACTGCGGTGCGGCGAAGATGGCGGTGCGGCCGCGCCGCGTTTCCGCCGCGCCCTGGCGCACGAAGGTGACCTGCACCTCATCCTTGAGCTGGCGGATTTCGGAGACGATGGCGCCGGTCAACGCCTGGCCGGATGCCAACTTGCGCGCCAGCGACTCGGCGAAGAAGGCGTTGCCGCCGGGGAAGCCGAGCGAGCTTTCCCCCTCGTCGGCGGGCAGCAGCTCGTCGCTCAGGATGTCCAGCGCGGCCCAGGCCGAGATGCGGTCGTGGCCCACGCCGTAGGCTGAGCGGAGCAGGGGATCGAAGATCTTGACCAGCTCCAGCCCCCACCCCTGCGAAACCGCGTATTCGCCGAGTGTCAGGTTGTCCAGCCCGCGCATCTTGCTGTCGCGGCTGGCGTCGTCGGGCGGACAATCGAAGGCCGGCAGGCCGTCCGCATCTTCCCACTCCCAAAGCTCCTCCAGGGTCGCGATCAACGCCGCCAGGTCGTCGCGGGTCTTCTGTGAGACCGGCAGTTTGGCGCTGCCTTCGTCGTCGAACGGGTCGCTCACCCATTTCCCGCCGACGAAAACCTGATCGTAAGGCGGTTGGAGCACATATTTTGGGTTGACCGTGATCTGCCCTTGCGCCACGGTGATGAAGCCGAGATCGCGATAGAGCGCGATCATGTCGTCGTTGAAGGGAAAGGAGGGATAAGCCGAAGCTTTGGCCGCCGCGATGCCGCCGATGGTGTCGGCGCAACACAGGCCGCCCAGCGCCGCATCCTTCTCGATCACCAGGATGTCCTCGACGCCAAGCCGGCGGAGCTGCCACGCCGCGACCAGCCCGCTCATGCCGCCGCCGATGATGATACAGTCGTGAAGATGGCCGCCAGGCTCGGCGCTGGCCTTCAGCGAGCCCGACCAGATTTCATGACAGCGCGCGAAATCGCTGGTGCGGTCGCCGGCTGCCAGCGCCGCGGCAGGGGTCGTGGCGGGGGGCATGGCCGGCGCGGGAGAAGGCGGCGGGGTCGGCGGCACGGGTGAGGGCGGCAGGGTGGCCGCGGGCGGCGCCGCATCAGGGGCCGGTGCGGGCGGCATACACCCTGCGGCCAGCGCCAGCGACGCCGACGCGCCGGAGAGCAGCAGGCCATTGAGGAAGTCTCGGCGGCTGATGGGCTGGCTCTTTGCCGGCGTTTCACGCTTCTGTTCGTCTTCTGGATACGCACTCACTGTGTAAGATCCTCTATGTCAGATCCTCGTTGTTTGCACGAAGAACCCGAACCTTCAGCCGCGCACCGAACTAACTGCGAACGGTTGCGGCCTGTCCGGACAGGGTGATGCCGGGAAGGAAGGTTTGGACGACGCCCCGCGGCTCTTGCTGGGTGGCGCAATGGATGCTGCCCCCACCCGCCGCGATGCCATCCACGTTGAGTTGCTCGATCACGCGACCGGGAAACGCTCGGCGCAGCACTTCTTGGGCGGCGCGATCGGCCGCGGCGTCACCGAACTCCTGGGCGATGATCGCCCCATTACATGCATAGAAACCGATGTAGCCCGCGGCGAAATCGTCGGATGCGTATGCGTCTCGGATGGTCGTTGGCCCTTCTAATACGAGCACTTCCAGGGCGCGGCCACGCGCATCGGTGGCCGCTCGCAGGATCTGCAGATGCTGCTGGGTGACTGCGTGATCGTAGGACGCCGGGTCGGGGTCGTAACCGGCGAGCACCACGCCGGGACGCGCAAAGCGTGCATAAAAATCGGTGTGCCCATCCGTGATGTCTTTGCCCTTGATGCCGGGGAGCCAGATGATCTTCTCCAGCCCCAGCAGCGGTTTGAGCTTCGCTTCGAAATCGGCTTTGGACAGACCGGGGTTGCGGTTGTCGTTGAGCACACAGCTTTCCGTGATGATCGCGACGCCGTGCCCATCCACCTCGATGCAGCCGCCCTCCAGCACCAGGTCAGTCTGCAGAACCTGAACGCCGGCCCGCTGCGCCACGAAGCCCGCCACCTGGGCATCCTGAGCGAACTCCTGCTTCTGCCCCCAGCCATTGAAGTTGAAACCGATCCCCGCCTTCCGCCCTGGCTTCGCCAGCACGAAGGTCGGCCCCGTATCACGGATCCATAAGTCATCTAGCGGCGCTGCGACCAGCTCAACCGCCGAACCGGCCAACAAGCTTCTGGCAAGCTCAAGCTCGTCGGCTCTGACCAGCAGCGAGACCGGCTCGTATTTCGCGATGGTGCGGGCGACGGCCGCCAGGTTGCGCCGCACCTCGGGCAGCAACGCGCGGCCCCAGATCGCCTCGCTGGCGCCAAAGGCCATCCAGGTCCGCACATGCGGCTCAGCCTCATCCGGCATGCGCCAACTGTCTGTCGGCGCAGCGGGGCTTGCGGCCAACGGCGCGCCAGAGGTCTCGCTGCTGCACCCAACCAATGCAGCGCCGGCCAGGAGACCTGCCGCTTGAATGAAGTTTCGCCTCGTGATCACGTGCTCCTCCATCACGCGCCTGGCACTTTTCGGAAGTGCCAGGCACGTCTCCCCCACTCATGCGAGTCGTCCTCCAGGCCTAACCTTGCCAAAAGTGGCTGGCCATGTCAATCAGCGCGCCCAGGAAGGAAATGCCGATGCCGAAGATGAACAGCCGCAGCGTCCTGTTGTAGTACTGCTCGCCCCGATCGCGCGGATAGCTCATCCTGAGGATCCGGTACAGGACCAGGATCAGGCTGACGGCGCCGCCCAGGACGCAGACCCCGACGATGTATGCCAGCTCGTCGCCAAGTGGGCTATCTGTGCGCACCCAACTGAGTGCAAAATTCAGCATGAAGCCCAGGATGATGCCGGTGGCGGTCACCATGGGCTGCCGGAAGGCCTGGATCTTATCGTCCATACGCATCCTTTCTCCTGTGGGGCAGACGGCCATCGGCAAGCGGCCGTCTGCAGGCTCGCCTTCGACGCGCCAGCCGGGCGGGAGCGCCGGCCGCGCGCTCTGGGTGACGCGACCAGGATAGGGTTTCTGCTGGAGGCCAGTATACCCGAACGCCGCCACACAAGAGAAATGACGGCGGCCCCGCTGCAGCGCTCATGGCCTAAAGCTCGGACGGCCCGGCGTCAATTCAAGGGCCAGCAGTCCGTAGGGATAGTCCCCGTTGCCGTCGCTGATGCCGAGGTCCTTGCCATTCTTGAAGCCATGTTTGCAGTAGTTATGGGGGTCGCCATAGATGGCGACGACCCCGAATCCCAGCCCGCGGGCGACAGGCAGCGAATGCCGGATCAGTCTGGAGCCGATGCCCATCCTTTGGAACTCAGGGTCTACGCTCACGGGGCCGAAGGAGGCGATCTCCAGGCGCTCTCCTGCGTCATTGGCGAGGGCGGCTCGGGTGTACATGATGTTGCCCACGATCCGGCCGTCAACGAGCGCAACGTAGTCCAGCTCGGGGATGAAGTCCTGGTGCTGGCGCATGGCATGCACGATATAGTGCTCGCTGCAGCCTGGTGCATAGAGGTTCCAGAAGGCTTCTCGGGTCACCTCTTCAACAGTCCGACGATCTTCTTCACGTTCGTTCCTGATCAGAATTTCCATGCGCTCCTTTCACGAGGTCGTGGGCGCTGCGCGCGCCACAACTGCACCCCCAGCTGCCCGCTGGAACGGCTTATGCTTGCCTCACAGCAGGGGTCAATCTGGCTGCCAATTGTAGACCGGCGCCAAACCGGAGATTTCGGGCAGATAACAACCATCCACCTTGTCTGGCCGCACGTATTTGACCAGGAAATCCACTTGTCTGCGCCTGGCCGAGCCACCACCGGGCTGCGCCAGTGCGTCGCGCTCCACGCGCCAGACCGCGCCTTCCACGGGATCCAGCGCGCCGTGGCAGCCATAAGTCCCCAGGGCGGTCATGGCCGCAGCAATGGCGAGCGGCGCGCTGCGGTGGAGCAGCTGGGGCGTCACGAAGCCGCCGGCCGCGCTGCGCGCCATGAACGCGTCATAGGGGAGTCGCTGCGCGCCGACCATCAGATCGAACGCGACGAAGGGTTCGTGCTGCAGCGCATAGCGGTGCCGTGCGCCTGCATCAACCATTCGCCGCACAGCCGCTCACCTTCGGTCAGGACGGCCAGGAACCGCGCCTGGTTCTGCCCAACCCACCGGGCGAACGCGTGATGTTGGGGGTAGGGCGAGAGCGTTGCCTTGTAGCCCGCGCGCGTCAGCGCGTAAACCCAGTCGCCCAGCCGCGCCACACCGACGTTGGAGCCATCCAGTTTCTCCTGGACGAAGATCTCGTCGTGCCGATCCCGCGCCTTCGCGGTCGCGATCTGCGCCTGGCCGGCGTGACAGGCGTGATCCCCCGGCCCCAGTCGGCTGCCCGGCAGGTGTGGGATGGAGCCGTAGTTCTTGATGCCCAGGGGTTTGGGGTTGGTGTTCATATCACCCACACCGTTGCTTACAGTGCATCCGCCAGCCTCGCGCCGGCATGGTCACGATCTGCATGTCGGTTCGCCGCCCGCTGGCGGCTGGGGCGGTTCGCACAGGAGCGATCCCTCAACGCGGTGCGGATGATCGCTGTGCATGAATCTACCGCTGCTCCAATACGACCAGGTCGTCGCTCCAGTCCGGAACGAACAGACAGCCGTCGTAGGTGTCCATGCTGCAGATCAGCGGCAGGTTGAGTTTGCGCGGGTCGGTCTCGGCCGGATCGTTGCGGACGCCCGGCTCGACCTCGTGCTTGCCGGCGATGATGGTCGTGCGCCCGGTGGCCCGTTCTACCATGCGCACGACATGATTATACGTGTCGCCGATGAAGATGTTGCCCGCCTCGTCCAGCGACAGGGAGAAAGGCCCATCGAAACGCGCGCTCGGGTCGCTGCCAAAGGTGGCTGCCGAAGCCAGGACATCGTCCAGCGCTGGGCCAGGCTCGCCGGTCCCCGCCACCCGCGAGACCACGCCGCGACCGACCTCGATCCGGCGCACGCAGTAGTTCCGGCTGTCCAACACGTAGAGGTCCCCGTCCGGCCCCAGGCGCAGATCGTAGATCCAGTGGAAGCGGGCCGCCGCGAACGGCACGGCCTCACGCTGGAAGCCAGGTTCCCCGCGGCCCAGCACGCGCAGGGGCCGGCCGGCGAGATCAAGCTGCCAGACCCGGCAGCCTTCGATCTCGTGCGCCCACACGCTGCCCCCGCCGTCGTACACGCAGTTGCCGATGTCCCGGAAGCCGAGCCGGCCGGTGTCGGCGAACAGCTCGACCGCTCGCTCCGCAGGCCGGAGGCGGAAGATCTGGTTCGTGCCGTTGCTGGAGACGAGCAGCGAGCCGTCCGGTAGCTCCGTGATGTAGTGGGGGTGTTTGATGCCGAAGGGAATGTGCAGGCGACTCAGGCCCCTGTCGGTCGCGCCGGCCGTCCAAAGCCACTCGTCCTCGACGGTCAGGCGGCCCAGCCAGTGCTCGTTGTAGTGAAGGAAGTACTGCGCGCCGCTCCGGCCGTGGAAGCCGAAGTTGACGTAACCGTGCTCCCACGGCTTATCTGGGGGAAAGTTAAAGATGTGTTTGATGCGCCACTTCATGCCATCACCCCGTTTGTTTCGCCGCCTGGCGGGCCTGCGCGAGCACCCGCCGCACCCTGGCCGCCTGGCTGGCCGACATGCTCCCCAGCCGCCTCTCCAACACGGCAATGAACGCCTCGGCGTGCGCCGCATCCACGGCCGGCACGATCGCCTCTGAGTGCTGGGGCACGTCCTTCGGCCGACAGGTCTGCAGGTGGTGGAACAGAATGGGGAGCAGCTCGATCCGGTAGGCATCGTCCGTCGCCGCGACCGCGGCCAGGACCTTGACGCCGTTATCCACTGTGATCACCGAGCCTTCGGCCAGCGCATCCAGGATGCGCTGCCGGTGCAGGTACAGCTCACCGGCGCGCAGCGGCGCAATCGTGCTCAGCGCCAGCATCCCGCCCCAGACCATGCGGTTGTGGCGGTCGCGCAACAGCCGGACGAACTCGCCGGCGTAGTCGGCGATGAGTTCGGGCTTGAGATAGCCGACCTCGTACAGCGTCTTCAGGCAGTCGCTCCGCACGTTCTGGTCGGCGTGATGCAGGTTGGCGACCAGCTCGCGGATGCTTTCCTGGTCGCCCCGTTCGGCCAGGTCGCGCGCCAGCGCCTGGTTGGGCGCCTCGTCGCGGCGGCCCTGCGCGGCGGCGATACGATCCAAGACGGACATAGCTTCCTCCTGCATCAGGCGCCTCTCGTGTTCGTACCGCACCTGACGGCCCTAAATACGACCCAGGATCCGTACAACCTGGGTGCGAATCCCACGAAGCCAGCCTGCATCAGACAGTCCTCCAACTCCGCCAGCTCGAAGACGTGCAGCCCCTGTGTCGCACGCATGTACTCCCGTATGCGGCGGAAGCGCAGGATGCCGCTGCGGCCCG
>JAPKMS010000260.1 GCA_026645775.1 Anaerolineae bacterium | reverse complement strand
TCTACGGCGGCGACGTGCGCACGGTCAATCCGCACGCCGATTATTTCGGCGGCCGGTTTCGGCTGATCCGGCCCTTGCTCTACGTGTCCGAAAGCGAGCTGGCCCGCCTGGGCCGCGCGAGCGGTTTCCCGCCTCCGCCGCCCGCCTGCCCGCGTTCCGACGACTCCCGCCGGAAGCGCGTGGCGGAAATGCTGCGGTTGCTGGGCCGCGACTACCTGACCCAGGCGCGGCCGAATCTGATCCGGGCCGGGCTGAAGAACATCGAACAGGCATAGCGAAAAAGGAAACCATGCAAGAGATACGCGAATTCGCCATTACCCTTGCCTGCCGGGCGGGCGAGCTGCTGCTGGAATATCGGCGCAACGGCCTCGGCGAGGACGCCATCCGCGAAAAGACCGGCTACTTCGACATTGTTACCGTGGCCGATGTCGCGTCAGAGCGGCTCATCGTGGCCGCGATCCGGGAGGCCTTCCCCGATCACAGCATCTACGCCGAGGAGAGCGCGACCGGCGCGCTGCCGACCGTCGAATGGCTCTGGCTGGTCGATCCGGTGGATGGCACCACCAACTATGCGCACGGTCTGCCCATCTTCGGCGTTAACCTGGCGTTGGCGCATCACGGCGTGCCGGTGCTGGGGGTCACGCACGATCCGTCGGCCGGGCGCACCTATTGGGCCGAGACGGGCGGTGGGGCCTGGGTGCGCGTGGCGGGTGCGGATCAGCGCCTCGCTGTGTCGCGCACCGCCGTCATCGAGCGGGCTCTGCTGGCAACGGGTTTCGTCGCGGCCCGCAAGGAGCGACCGCTGCACAACCGCGCCGAATTCAACGCCCTGGATTTGCGTTCGCAGTCGGTGCGGCGGCTGGGCTCGGCCGCGCTGGCGCTGGCATGGATTGCGGCCGGCTTCCTGGAAGCCTACTGGGAAGAGGAGCTGAAACCCTGGGATTATGCCGCCGGGTGCGTGCTGGTGTCCGAGGCCGGCGGCCGCATCACGGAACACAGCGGCGCGCCGCTGCGTCTGAATAGCCCGACCCTGATTGCCTCGAACGGCCAAACCGGGGTCTACGGGGTCATCGAAGAGACCATTCAGAGCTTGCGCACACCCTTGAGCCGAAGCTGATCTCAGTTGATCACCCCGATTTTTTCACACGGAGTCTGACACATGTACATCGACCGGCGATATCGCCCGCGGCGCCGGCGCTCACCCTGGCCCATCATCGTGCTGCTGCTGCCCATCCTGGCGGTCGGCATCTATTTTCTTGCCACGCGCACCCGGTTTTTTGAGAATCCGTTCAACCCGCTGCAGCCCACGCCCACGCCGACCCGCTCCGCGGTCAGCTACCTGGCGGAGGCCGAGGACAACTACCGGGCCGGCCGCCTGGCCGCGGCAGGCGAAGGCTACAGCCGCGTCGCCGAGTTAGAGCCGGATAACGCTGATGCGCTGAACCGGCTGGCGTTCCTGTGGATTCAGCGCGGACACCCTGAACGCGCGGTGGAGATTGCCCGGCAGGCCGTTGCGGTGGAGGAATCCGCCAGCAACCTGGCCATCCTGGCGATGGCCCTGGACTGGGATGGCCAGTACGATGAGGCGATTAAATTTGCCCTGCGCGCCGTGGACCGAGACCCGTTGTCGGCCGAAGCGCACGCCGCACTGGGCGAGGTTTACGCCGATCGCAATAACTGGTCGCGCGCGCTGGAAGAGGGCCGGCAGGCCGAAAAACTCAACCCGAACAGCAGTTTTGTGCAGCGCAGCCTGGGTTACATCCTATCGATGCAAGGCCGTTACGAAGAGGCGCTGGATACCTATGCGCGTGCGGCCGAGCTTGAGCCGAACCTGGGTTACATCTATATCAGCGCGGGCAACATCTATATGGCGCTCAGCGAATACGAGGATGCCATCACCCAATTCGAGAAGGCCGTCCAGGCCAACCCGGATACCGCCACCGGTTACGACACGCTCGGCCATGCCAGCGCCCTGAACGGCGACCCCGACCGGGCCATCTCGACCCTGCGCAAGGCCATCGAACTCGATCCCGAATACGCGCCCGCGTACGCGCACCTGGGGCGGGTCTACTACACGCTGCTCAATTGGGAATCGGCCATCGAATACTTCACCAAGTCCTTTGAACTGGGCCTGGAAAACGAGGAGTATTTCTACGAGCTGGGCCTGGCGTATGCTTACCTGGACGATTGCACCAATGCCCGGCTCTGGCTCAACAAGGCGCTGGAGGTGAATCCCGACTCCCGCCCGGCGTTGGATGGCCTGAAACGGTGCACAGGGAGCTAGAGGTTCGGGAACCAAAGGCGGTGCGCCGGCGTCTTACCCCCGGCGCCCGAACTTTTGGGCAGGGATTTCTTTGTGCTATAATCCGCAGGCCCGTCGCCGATGCGCGACCGGCCGCTCCCAGCATGTCAATTCGGGCGTATCATAGCCCATATAGAGGTGTTTTCTGCATGCAACGTAAGACTATCTTAATCGCAACGCTCGTCGTGGTCATCGCCTTGACGGCCGGATGCGCGCAACTTGGCCCTGCGGCTACCCCGGTGCCGCCGACTAAGACGCCCAAACCCACCTTCACGCCGACACCCGACTGGACACCGACGCCGATCGTCTTCCCGACGGCGACGCCATTGCCTGAAAGCCCCACCCCAGAGGCCACCGCGACCCCCGAGGTGCCACCCAGCCCCACGCCGAACCCTGTGGCGCGGCTCACCGCCAGCCAGTCAGTGAACGTCCGCAGCGGGCCGGGCACCAGCTATCCGGTGATCGGCCAATTGACCAGCGGGCAGGCCTTCGACATTGCCGCGCAGAACAGCGCCGGTGACTGGTACCAGTTCAACTTCAACGGCCGCGCCGCCTGGGTGATCGCGAACCTGGTCTCCGTCAGCGGTGACATGGGCACGGTGCAGGTCGCGACGAACATCGCGCCGCCGCCCACCGCTCGCCCGCGGCCCACCGCGCGCCCACAACCCACCGCCGCACCGCAGCCGACCGCGGCGCCCGTGAAACGGTATGAGTTCAACGTTGCCCTGGTGCAGCGTTGCGATCGCCAGCCGGCGGGCAATTGGTTCGAGGGCACCGTGTACAAGGGCGGGAAACCGTTCAACGGCGCGCTGGTTGTCTTCAGCTATGCACCCGACGGCCCCAAAGTGACCACGCCCCAGATCAGCGGCCCGCACGCGGGATACACGAACTGGAATGCCGGCTATTACAGCCACATCATCAACGCCAGCGAGCCAAAAGCCGCCACCTGGTACGTGTGGATTGTGGATTCCACCGGGACCCGCATCTCTGAGATGGCGTCGTGGCAATCCACCGGCCCCGGCGATGGCTGCAACCAGGCGGTTGTTGACTTCGACAGCCGCTGAGCGCAGTTGCACCACGGAGGCACAGGGGAGGCAGACGCGCGCCTTCTCTGCACTCTCTGTGTCTCTGTGGTGATTTTGCAACTGGTTGTTGAGGCACCCACGCTGTGGAATGAGACACTCCACGCATAGGTCACTCCTGCCTCGGCTGGCCGCACTGTTCCTCGCGGCTGTCTTCATCGCGGCGCTCGCCCTGGCATGGCAGCCGTTACGGGCCGGCCTCTTCAACCTCACCGGCGAAGAGAACCTTTTCTCCCAGCTCAAAGGGCTCACCGACCTCACCGCAGACCTGCTGCGGCCACGGCTCGACCTGGCGGCTGATGCGCCCGTGCGCCACACCGACATCAACCCGTTCGGCGTCAACGTCTTCCTGAACGAAGAAGTCGAGCCGGCCAAGCGCGAGCTGACGGTGAAACTGGCCGCGGAGGCCGGCTTCCACTGGCTGCGGCAGGAGTTCCCCTGGCAGGACATCGAGATCCACGCCAAAGGCGACTTCGAAGACCGCCGCAACCCACCGGCACGATCGGCCTGGGATAAATACGATCAGATCGTGGCGCTGGCCGCGCAATACGACATGGAGCTGATCGTCCGGGTGAGCACGCCCCCCGCATGGAGCCGCGCCAAAAACGACGATCAGAACACGTTTGCGCCGCCCGACAACTACGACGACTTCGGCGACTTCGTCTACGCCCTGGTGAGCCGGTATCGCGGCCGGATCCGCTACTACCAGATCTGGAACGAGCCGAACATTTACCCGGAATGGGGCAGCTATGCCATCAGCCCGGAGGACTACACCCGGCTGCTGAAGATCGGAGCGACGCGCGCGCGGGAGGCCGACCCGGACGTGGTGATCATCTCCGGCGCGCTCGCCAGCACCATCGCGCTCCAGCCCGGCGCGGCAGCGCCGTACAACGCGCTCAACGACCTGATCTTCCTGCAGCGCATGTACGACGCCGGGGCCGCGCCCTACTTCGACATCATGGCGATGCAAGCCTATGGGCTGTGGTCTGGCCCCACCGATCGGCGCATGCACCCGCGGGTGATGAATTTCGGCAGACCGCAGTACGTGCGCGATCTGATGGTCGCCAACGGCGACGCGACGAAACCGATTTGGATCAGCGAGATGGCGTGGAATGCCTCACCGGAAGGTGTGCCGGATAACTTTGGCCGGGTCAGCCTGGAAGCGCAAGCCCGCTATGAGCCCCTGGCGTATCAACGCGCGCTCGCGGAATGGCCGTGGGCCGGCGTGGTCAACACCTGGTACTTCAAACGCGCAACCGATGACTGGTTCGTACAAGGCAAACCGGAGGCGTATTTCCGGCTCGCCGACCCCGATTTCACCCTGCAGCCGGTCTACCAGAGCCTGAAGACCTACATCAACGCGGTGAAACCGGCGCTCTACCCGGGCACGCATGAGCCGGCAGGCTGGGCCGTGCGAGCCGAAGGGGACTGGCAGGTGCGGGCCGCGGCCGGGCAGCCGTTCGGGCAAGTCTGGGTCGCGGCTGGGTCGGGTGAGCGGCTGGCTTTCGCGTTCTCCGGCGCGGGGTTAAGCCTCACACCAGGATGCGCACCCGCCCAGCCCTGCACCGGCACGCTCAAAGTGACCATCGACGGCGGGGCGCCCGTGTCCGTGGCCCCCGCACCGAACGGCGCCGCTGTCGTCGTCGCGGCCGGCCTGTCCGCAGGCCGGCACGAGGTACTGATCGAGGCGCCCGCTGGCCCGGCGGGCATCGCCACGATCTTGGTACAACCCGTCCGCGCCCAGTGGCCGCTGGCAGTCACAGGTGGCCTGGGTGCGATCTTGTTTCTCGCCCCCTTGATACACAACCTGGTGCGCGTCCGCCGCGCCAGGCGCACGATGACGCCGCTTGCCGGCGAGGCCCTATGAAACGCTCAAACCGTGACACCGGGTTGATCATTGTCCTGCTGGTGTTGATCCTGGCGCTGGCCGCGGGGCTCCGCTTTTACGCGCTCGCCGGGCAAAGCCTGTGGTCCGATGAAGGCAACAGCGCCGCCTTGGCGACCCGTTCCTTCATGCAGATTGCCAGGGATGCCGCCAACGATATCCATCCGCCGCTCTACTACTGGCTGTTGCGGCTGTGGACGCTCGCCTTCGGCGCCAGCGAGGCGGGACTCCGCTCGCTCAGCGCGGCGTTGGGCGTAGGGCTCGTGCTGGTCATATTCGAACTGGGCCAGCGGATCTTCAACCGAACCACCGGCCTGGGCGCCGCGTTCATCGCGGCCATTGCCCCGTTCCAGGTCTACTACGGCCAGGAAGCGCGCATGTACATGCTGCTGGCGCTGGAAACTGCGTTGGCTGCGGCGCTTTTCTGGTGGCTCGTGAGCCAGGAAGACACCCGCTTGCCGGCGGCCGGCGAAGCACCCGTCGCGCGCTTCCGCTGGTTGCCGTTTTCCGGGTCGCTGCTGGTGTTGGTCCTGGCGGCCGGTCTCTACACCCATTATGCGTTCGCACTGATCATCGGGCTGTTGTGCGTGCTGTATCTCGCGTGGCTGATCGCATCGTGGCGGCGCGGTCTGGCCGGCCAGCGGCTGCTGCGTTGGGGCCTGGTGCTGGCCTTGACGCTCGGCCTCTATGCGCCCTGGCTGCCGACAGCCATCCGCCAGCTTACGGTGTGGCCGGGGAGCAGCGTCACGGCCGATCTCATCACGCAGCTTCGCGTGCTGCTGACCACGCTCGGCTTGGGGCCGGTTGCCCGCAAGCAAGCCGGCGAATGGTGGATGGGAGTGCTGCCGGCTTTGGCGTTGCTGGGCGCGCTGCCCTGGCGGCTGTCCGATCGACGCGGCCAGATCGGCGGCAGGCGGCTCGATTGGCTGCGCTGGCTGCTGCCCATCGCCTGGGTCGTCGCCCCGATGGTCATGATCGTGGCGTTCGGGCTGTATCGCGAGGCTTATCTCAAGTTCTTGCTGATCGCCAGCCCGGCCTACGCGCTGTTGTTGGCTCGCGCCGCGCTTGGCCCGATCGGCTCGCTGCTGGCGCCGGCCGAGAGCACGGCGCAAACACGTGTGCCGCCGGTCGGCGCTGCAATGGGCCGGGGCATCTTGGGCGTGGTCTGGGCCATCTTGGCTTTAGCCGCCGTCGGCGGATTCTCCGGCGCAACCCTGGCGCGCTACTACACGGATGCAACCGTCGCGCGGGACGACTACCGGGGCATCGCCCAATTTGTCGAGGCCACAGCTGGGGCGGATGACGTCATCCTCCTCAACGCGCCCGGCCAGATCGAGGTATTCCAATACTACTATCGCGGTGATCTGCCCATCTTTGCCCTGCCGCGCCAGCGCCCGCTCGACCTTGAGGCGACAACGGCCGACTTGACCCAGTTGCTGGCGCACAACAAAGTCTACGCGATCTACTGGGCTGCGGATGAGGCGGACCCCATGCGCGTGATCCAAAACTGGATGGATAGCCGCGGCTACAAGACCCTCGACCAATGGCGCGGCAACGTCAGGCTGGCGGTCTACATCATGCCTGAGCGCCGACAGCCCGATGAAGCCGTGGACAATCTGGATGTGCGGCTGGGGACCGACATCTTCCTGCTGGGGTACCGGGGATGGAAGCTGACGCCGGCCGCGGGCGAGGTCACCCAGCTTCAACTGATCTGGCGCGCGGACCAGAAACCGACCCAGCGCAACAAGGTCTTCCTGCAATTGCTGGATGAGCGCGACCAGGTGATCGCGCAGCGCGATGCCGAACCGGCCGGCGAAGGCCATCCCACCAGCTCCTGGCTGAGCGGCGAAGTCATCCTGGACAACCACGGGCTGCTGATCCCGCCAGGCACGCCGCCAGGCACCTACCGGCGCATCGTGGGCATGTACAACCCGGAAACTTTGGAACGGCTGAAACTGCCCGATGGCAGCGATTTCATCAGCCTGCCGCCCATCACGGTCTTGCGGACCAAAACGCCGCCGCCGCTGGCCGCGCTCAACATGGAGTTCAATCAGCCCTTCGACTTCGGCGGCATCACCCTGCTGGGCCATGATCGCTACCGACGCGGCTTCGGACATGCGCCCGAAACGCCGATCTACCCCGGCGACCTGCTGCACGTGACCTTCTACTGGCAAGCCAACGTGATGCCCCGCGCGAGCTGGTGGTTCAACCTGACCCTGAACGATAGCTCCGGCCACACGGTGGCCAGCATGCAGGCGCCGCTGGTGAGCGAGACCTACGACACCACCCTATGGCAGGAAAACGAGATCGTGCGCGGCGAGCACGACCTGACCATCCCGGCTGAATTGCCCCCGGACACTTATCGGCTCAGCCTGATCATGCAGCCGGACAGCAAGACGCCGGCTGGCACCGCCTATCTGGGCACGGTAAAAATCCTGGAGCCCAAGGAAAAGTAACGACATGATCCTTGAAACGCTTGTGGTTGGCCCATTGCAGGTCAACTGTTACATCCTCGGCTGTGAGCACACCCGGCTGGCCCTGGTGATCGATCCGGGTTACAACATGCGGGGGATTCTGGCGGTGCTGGCGCGGCGCCAGTTGCGCCTGGAGCAGATCACCGCCACGCACGGTCACTTCGATCATCTGCTGGCGTGCCACGAGCTGCAAACCCGCACCGGTGCGCCATTCTATCTGCACGCGGACGACCGTCCATTGGTGGCGGCTATGCGCCGCACCTGTATGAGCTGGCTCGGTCACGATCCCGGTGAGATTCCAGCCATTGCCGGCGATCTGACGCCGGGCGAGGTGATCCGCGTGGGTGATATCGCGTTGGAGGTCCGGCATACGCCCGGCCACTCCCCCGGCAGCATCACCCTGGTGGACCACGCCGGCCGCCGCGCCTTCACGGGCGACGCGCTGTTCGCCGGATCCATCGGCCGCACCGATCTGCCCGGCGGCAGCCTGGCGACCCTGCTGGGCGGCATTCGCGACCAGATTTTGACCCTGCCCGACGATTATGCCGTGCTCCCCGGCCACGGCGAGGCCAGCACGGTCGGTGCAGAGCGGTGGGGGAACCCATTTCTGATTGAGACTGAAGAATAGCAGATTGAAGAGCGCAGAGACGCCGGGTTGTCTGATCCTGCCGGTCCGGCTTGCGGCGGAGATCGTTGACCACGCGCGGCGAGGCTACCCGGAGGAGGTCTGCGGGCTGGTGGCTGGGCGAGGCGGCTCGGCGGTTGCGGCCTTCCCCGGCCGCAACCTCTCGCCGACGCCGACTGTGGCCTACGAGCTTGACCCGGAGACCCTGGCCCGGATGATCGATTTTGAGGACGCAGGGCTGGAAACGGTCGCCATCTACCACTCGCACCCGCACGGCCCCGAAACCCCCTCCCCCACCGACATCGCCTGCGCCGCCTACCCGGACAGCGTCTACCTCATCGTCAGCCTGGCCGCGCCCGAGCAGCCGGTGCTCAGGGGGTTCAGGCTCTTGGCGGGAAGGGCGCTAACGGTAGAGATCAGGGGCGAGGGGTAGTTTACGGGATTCTCGCTTACTTGACGCCGACACAGGATTCCGCTACACTCTTGATCGCTGAAAGGTAAGTTTCATCCATGACGTTTCTGCATACCCGACGAACCATCGCTTGCACGTGCTCGTGTTTCAAGCGGGCGTGAGTTGGCAAGACGCCAACCACTCCCGCTGAACTTGTACGCGGCGATGGGTCGGGTGTGCAATTAGAGATCGAATGCCAGGAGCGCGGAGCTCGTAGCTGCCGGATTGAGCAGCGAGTTTTCAGTCTCCGGTCTCGCGCTCTCAGCACCGGAAATCGATTCAGGCTCATCGCCGGGCATCTTTGCCCCGATGGGCCTTTTTGTTTCTCACAAACGGACGTCTCACGGTTCACATTTCACCCACTGGAGGATTACATCCATGTCACCTATCGCGAACAACGTCGCTGAACTCATCGGCAACACCCCCCTGGTCCGCCTGCACAAGCTGACCGAGGGCGCCTACGCTGAAGTCGTCGTCAAACTGGAGTTCCAGAACCCCGGCGGCAGCGTCAAGGATCGCATCGCGCTGAGCATGATCGAGGCCGCGGAGGCGGCAGGGGCGCTCGGCCCCGACACCATCATCCTGGAACCAACCAGCGGAAACACCGGCATCGGCCTGGCGATGGTCGCCGCGGCCAAGGGGTATCGCTGTACGCTGGTGATGCCCGAAACCATGAGCCTGGAGCGCCGCAAACTGCTGCGCGCTTACGGCGCCGAGCTGGTGCTGACGCCCGGCAGCCAGGGCATGAAGGGTGCAATCCGGACCGCCACCGAGATGGCCGCCGCCGACGCCAACTACTTCATCCCGCAGCAATTCGAGAACCCGGCCAACCCGGCCATCCACCGCCGCACGACCGCGGAGGAGATCTGGCGCGACACCGGGGGTAAGCTGGACATCTTCGTCTCGGGCGTAGGCACCGGCGGCACGCTGACCGGCGTGGGCGGGGCGCTGCGGGAACGTCTGCCTGACCTCAAAATCGTCGCGGTGGAGCCGGCCGATTCGCCGGTGCTCTCCGGTGGCGCGCCCGGCCCGCACAAGATCCAGGGCATCGGCGCAGGCTTCGTGCCCGCCATCCTGGAAACCGGCCTCATCGATGAGATCATCAAGGTGACCAACGACGAGGCGGTCGAGACCGCCCGCCGCCTGCCCCGGGAAGAGGGCCTGCTGGTGGGCATCAGCTCCGGCGCCGCCATCCACGCCGCCCTGCACCTGGCCTTCCAGCCCGAAAACGCCGGCAAGCGCATCGTGGTCATCGTGCCATCCAATGGGGAGCGGTATTTGAGCACGGTGCTGTTTGCGCATTTGGAAGCGTGATGGCGTGCGGGAGATTCATATGTTCACAATCCTTCGCGACGACATTCAGGCTGTCTTTGATCGGGATCCGGCCGCGCGCTCGGTGATCGAGGTGCTGCTGTTCTACCCCGGCCTGCATGCGCTCTGGCTGCACCGGCTGGCGCACGCGCTGTGGCGCAATGGCATCAAGCTGATCGCACGCGGTATCAGCCATTTTTCGCGCTGGTTCACCGGCATCGAAATCCACCCCGGCGCGCAGATCGGCCCCCGCCTCTTCATCGACCACGGCATGGGCACAGTGATCGGTGAGACGGCCGAGATCGGCGCCAACGTGACGCTCTATCACAACGTCACCCTGGGCGGCGTCAGTTGGGAGAAGGTGAAGCGGCACCCAACCCTGGAAGATCACGTGGTGGTGGGCGCGGGCGCGCAGATCCTGGGGCCGATCACCATCGGCGCACACAGCCGCATCGGCGCCAACTCGGTGGTGGTGAAGGATGTGCCGGCGCACTCCGTTGTCGTTGGCGTGCCGGGGCGGATCAAAAGCCGCAACGGCGACCTGCCCTCCGAGTTTGAGCGCACCGATTTGCAGCACGATCGCCTGCCCGACCCCAACACCGAGCTGATGCGTCACCTCACCGCCCGCGTGGTCGCTCTGGAAAGCACGGTGCAGCACTTGCGCCTCGATGACGATGGGCGAACCGCCGATGCCTGGGTGGCGAGCGGCGGCAGCCACATCTAACAAACCGGGGCGCGCGTTTCGCCTTTCCGCACGGGAACGGTATAATACCCGCCGTGAACAAACCCCAGAGCGTCACGGTCATTGCCACGGTGCTCAACGAAGGCGAGTCCATCCGGCGGTTATTGGACAGCCTGGTCGCGCAAACGCGGCAGCCAGATGAAATCGTTATCGTGGATGGTGGCTCGCGGGATACCACCGTGGCCGTGATCCACGACTATGCGGACCGGCTGCCGGTGCGCGTGCGGGTCGAGCCCGGCGCCAACATTTCCCGCGGCCGCAACCTCGCGATCGCGGCTGCCACCAGCGACATCATCGCCGCCACCGATGCCGGCGTCTGGTTGGAGCCGCAGTGGCTGGAGAAGCTGATAGAACCGTTCGAATCAGCGAATCAGCGAATCAGCGGATCTCGAATCACGAATCACGAGCCAGAACCATTCGCCATTCGCCATTCGCCATTCGCTGTCGCTGGCTTCTTCGTCCCCGACGTCCGCACCACCTTCGAGATCGCGATGGGGGCGACCGTGTTGCCCGCGGTCGATGAGATCAAGCCGGAGAGCTTCCTCCCATCCAGCCGCTCGGTGGCGTTCACCAAAGACGCCTGGGCCGCGGCGGGCGGCTATCCCGAGTGGCTCGACTACTGCGAAGACCTTATCTTCGATTTCCGGCTGCGCGAGGTGGCGGGTCCATTCGCCTGGGCGCCTGAGGCCATTGCGCACTTCCGGCCGCGCAGTACGCTGACATCGTTTTTTAAGCAATACTATCGCTACGCCCGCGGGGATGGCAAGGCTGATCTGTGGCGGAAGCGGCACTTGATTCGTTATGTCACTTACCTGGTCGCCTTCCCTGCGCTCCTGATCCTCAGCATTGTGCACAGCCCGCTCTGGCTGTTGGCGCTGCTGGCGGGTGTGCTTGCCTACTGCCGCGCCCCGCTGCGCCGGCTGCGCTCGCATCTGGCCGCGCTGGCGCCCATCGAACGCGTCAAAGCCGTGCTGTGGATACCGGTCGTGCGCGCAGTCGGTGATGTGGCGAAGATACTGGGCTACCCGGCCGGCTGGATCTGGCGGCTGCGCAACGGGTCGCGGGCGGAAATTCATTGGCGACGGCCATCCGGTCACAAATAAAACCAGGCCTCATCATTGCCCGATTTGGAGGAGGAAAATTCATGGAGCTTCTCAAACAACGTATCTTACGCGAAGGCGTTAACCTGGGCCACGGCATCCTCAAGGTCGACTCCTTCATCAACCACCAGGTCGATCCGGCCTTAATGTTGGCCGTGGGCGGCGCGCTGGCTGCCCGCTTTGCGCACCTCGGCGCCAACAAGATCGTCACCGCGGAGATCAGCGGCATCGCGCCCGCGCTCACCACCGGCCTGGCGCTGGGCATCCCGGTCGTCTATGCCCGCAAGTCCAAACCGGTGACCATGCACCCCAACACGATGACCGCCTCAGCGCCATCGCACACCAAGGGAGTCATGACCGAGCTGATGGTCTCGCCTGAGTTTCTGGGCCCGCGCGACCACGTCCTGATCATCGATGACTTCCTGGCCCGCGGCGAGACGATCCGCGCCCTGGTCAGCCTGGTGTCGCGCTCCGGTGCGCAGCTCATGGGCATCGGCGCAGTGATCGAGAAGCGCTTCGAGGGCGGCCGCACGTCCCTGGCCGATCTGGGCGTCCCCATCGAGACCCTGGCCGTCATCACCAGCATGGATAACGGAAAGATTGAGATGGAATAACCCCGTCACCTGGAGTTAGCATGTCCCACGACACCATCGCCATCATAGACTACGGTTCGCAGACCGCGCAACTGATCGCCCGGCGGGTGCGCGAGCTGCACGTCTACTGCGAGCTGATCCCCTGGGACGCGCCGGCGGAGCGTTTCGACCGGCTGAAACCCAAAGGCTACATCCTGTCGGGCGGGCCAGCCAGCGTCTACGAGGCCGGCGCACCGACCCTGCCGGCCTCGGTGCTGGCGTCGGGTAAGCCCGTGCTGGGCATCTGCTACGGGATGCAGCTCCTGGCGCTCAATCTGGGCGGCAAGGTGGACCCGGCGGCGCGGCGCGAGTACGGCCACGCGGAGGTCACGGTCATCGCCGAAGATGCGCCCCTCTTCCGCCATCTGCCGGAGGAGCTCGCGGTCTGGATGAGCCACGGTGATCACGTCACCGATCTGCCGTCGACGTTTGCGCCCTTGGCCATCACGCCTACCTCGGTGGCGGCGATGGGCGACGTGGGCCGCGGCATCTACGGCGTGCAGTTCCACCCCGAAGTCCAACACACGCCTCATGGCAAAGAGCTGCTGCACAATTTCGCGCTGGACATCTGCGGCTGCCGGCCGGACTGGACTCCGGCGAACTTCATCCAGGAAACGGTGGCGAGCATCGCCGCGCAGGTGGGCGAGGGCCGGGTGGTGTGCGGCCTCAGCGGCGGCGTGGATTCCGCAGTAGCTGCGGCGCTGATTCACCGTGCAGTGGGCGACCGCTTGACGTGCATCTTCGTCGATCACGGCCTGCTGCGCCAGGATGAGGCCACGCAGGTGATCGAAACCTTCCAGCGTCACATGGGCATGCAGTTAATCGCAGTGAACGCCAGCGAGGAATTCCTGGCCGATCTGGCAGGCGTGGTGGACCCGGAAACCAAGCGCAAACGCATCGGCGCCCGTTTCGTGCGCACCTTCGAGGCCGCGGAGGCCGAGGTGACGCGGGCCGTTGCCGGCTCACACGCTGCATTCCTGGCCCAGGGCACCCTTTACCCCGACGTGATCGAATCCGCCAGCCGGCAGGAGCAGGCCACCGCCCGCACCATCAAGACGCATCACAACGTCGGCGGGCTGCCTGAAGACATGACATTCCAGCTCATCGAACCGTTGCGCAGCTTGTTCAAAGACGAGGTGCGCCGGGTGGGCGAGGCGTTGGGCCTGCCGGAGGAAATCGTCTGGCGGCACCCGTTCCCCGGGCCGGGTCTGGCTATCCGCATCATCGGTGAGGTCACCTGGCCGCGGCTGGAGACGCTGC
>JAPKMS010000259.1 GCA_026645775.1 Anaerolineae bacterium | reverse complement strand
GGTCGGCGCTCCGGCGAACTGCGTGCGGAACACCAGCGTGTTGACGAAGAAGCCGATCAACGGCTCGACTTCGGCGCGATGGCGGTTCGCTACCACGGAGCCCACGCAGATATCGCTCTGGCCTGAATAGCGGGCGAGCAGCGCCTGATACGCTGCCAGCAGCGTCATATACAACGTAGCGCCCTCACGTTGCCCCAGCGCCTTGACCGCCTTCGACAGCTCTTCGGGCAGCTCAAAAGAGTAGGTGGCGCCGTTGGCGCTTTGCACGGCCGGGCGGGGCCTATCGGTGGGCAGTTCCAGCAGGGGCGGCGCACCGGCTAGCTGCTCGCGCCAGTAGGCGATTTGCTCCTCCAGGGCCTCCCCTTGGAACGTGGCGCGCTGCCAGGCCGCGTAGTCGGCGTACTGGATGGGCAGGTCGGGCAATCCCGCCGCGCGGGAGGGAGGGGTCGCGCTGATCTCGCCCCGGCTGAAGATCTCGTACAGCGCGGCCAGCTCCCCCACCAGGATGCCCAGCGACCAACCATCGGCGGCGATGTGGTGGATGACGAAGATGGCGAGATGCTCATGCTCGCTCAGGCGCAGCAGCTTGCCCCGCAGGAGCGGGCCGCTGGCGAGATCGAAGGGCTGCCGCGCCTCCGCGGTGGCGATCCGCAACGCTTCGGTGTCGGGATCGATCGCGGCCGAGACGTCTATCACGGGCAGCTCGATGGTTAGCCCCGGTGCGATGACCTGGATCGGTTTTCCGCCCGTAACCGCAAACGTTGTGCGCAGCACCTCGTGCCGGCGGATGACCTCGTTCAGCGCGTTGCGCAGCGCGTGCGCGTCTAACGGGCCCGATAGGCGGATGGCCGTGGGGATGTTGTAGAATAGATTGCCGGGTTCGAGCTGATCCAGGAACCAGAGGCGCTGCTGGGCAAACGAGAGCGGCAGCGGCGCGCCCCGGTCGGCCTGTGCGATCGGCGTCTGCGCGGGCCGTCCCCAGGCGGTTTGTCCGGCCGCGATCGTGGCCGCGATCCCGGCGACGGTCGGTGCATCGAACAGTGCCCGCAGCGGCACGTCGACGCCAAATACCTCGCGCAGGCGGGAGGCCAGGCGCGTGGCCAGCAGCGAGTGGCCGCCCAGGTCGAAGAAGCTGTCGTGGATGCCGACGTTCGGCGCAGCCAGCAGGTGGGCGAAGATGCCCGCGATCAGCTCCTCCGTCGCGGTGCGCGGCGTGGCAGCGTCGGTCAGCGGCTCAATCGCGAGCCCCGTCGGGTCTGGCAGCGCACGGCGATCCACTTTGCCCGTGGGCGACAGCGGGATGGCGTCCAACTGCACGAAGGCCGCAGGCGTCATGTACGGCGGCAGCCGCTCGCCCAGGAAGCTACGCAGCTTGGCAGGATCGATCTTGCCCCCGCTTGGTACGATGTTGGCTACGAGGCGCACGGAGGGATCGCCGGGCGTCTCGTGTGCCGTCACGACCACGGACTGCACTGCAGGATGCTGTCGCAGCACGGCCTCGATTTCGCCCAGCTCCACGCGGAAGCCCCGGATCTTCACCTGATCATCGTTGCGGCCCAGGAATTCCAGGTTGCCATCGGGCAGCCAGCGGACGAGATCGCCGGTGCGGTAGAGGCGGTGGGAAGATTGAAGATTGGATATTGAAGACGGCGGGCCTTGGGGTATTGCGTCTTCAATCTTCAATCTGCCTTCTTCAATCTGCGCAAATGGGTTCGGCACGAACTTTTCGGCGGTGAGCGCCGGGCGGCCCAGGTAGCCAGCCGCGACGCCGGCGCCGCCGATCAGCAGCTCGCCGGGCACGCCGATCGGCACGGGGCGCTGGCGGGCGTCCACCACGTAGGCGCGCACGTTGGCGATGGGGCGG
>JAPKMS010000027.1 GCA_026645775.1 Anaerolineae bacterium | reverse complement strand
GGGCTGGTGTACGTCTTCGGGCTGGAGCGCTACCGCCCCATCCTGCGCTCGACGATCCTCACCGCCTTCCTGGGGTATGCGCTGCTGATCGTGGCGCTGCTGATCGACGTCGGCCGGCCCTACAACATTATGCTGGCGAAGCCGGTGTACATGCCCAACATCCACTCGGTGCTGTGGGAAGTGGCCATGTGCGTGCTGTGCTACACCACTGTGCTGGCGCTCGAATTCCTGCCGGCTCTCTTTGAACGCTTGCGCTGGCGACGGGCGTGGATGTTATTCCACAAGATCACTCTGCCGCTAGTCATCATCGGCATCCTGCTCTCGACCATGCACCAATCATCCTTGGGCTCGATGTGGCTGATCGGGCACGGCAAGCTGAACCAGCTCTGGTATACCCCGTGGATCCCGGTTTTCTTCTGGATCTCCGCGATCGGCGTGGGGCTGGGGATGGTGACCATCGAATCTAATTTGAGCTCGCGCGGGTTCAAGCGCGGGTTGGAGCAGGATCTGCTCACCAGCCTCGCAAAGTTCAACGGCTACTGGATGGGCTTCTATGCGATCGCCAAGCTGATTGACGTGGTGGTGCGAGGTCAGGCCGCGCTGCTGACGCAGCCGACGTTGCAAGCGCTGCTCTTCTGGGTTGAGGTAGGCCTGGGCGCCATCGTGCCGGCCATCCTGATGATGCAGCCGAAGATTCGTGAGAGCAAGAACGCCCTGTTTGCCGTGGGGATCATGGTGGTAGCAGGCGGCATCTTGAACCGGCTGAACGTCAGTGTCTTCGGACTCTGGTCCTACACCGGGCCGGTCTACATCCCGTCGATCATGGAGATCGCGGTGACCGTGGCGATGTTCACCTTCGGCGGGACGGCCTTCGCAGTGCTGTCCAAGCTGCTGCCGGTGTTCCCCAAGGAGCCCGTGTTGGAACCGGTGGCGATCGAGGGGTGATGCGGCCGGTAGGGTGAAATTAAAAACGTGCGCCGCATCTTTATCTGGTGCGGCGCACGTTCGCGTTCACTGCAGGACAGATTACCGACCTGTCCGACTGGGCCTGTTTCAGATCAGCACGGCGACGAGCACGATCTCAGGCACCGCGGCCAGCGCCTTGGAGACCGGGCAGCCGGCCTTGGCCTGCAGGGCGAACTCCTGGAAGCCGGCGTCATCCAGCCCCGGGACCGCGGCCTCGCAGTGGAGCTCGATCTTGCTGATGGTCGGCCCGGCGGACAGGTGCACCTTGGCGGTGGTATGAATGCTGGTCGGCTTGTACTCTTTGCCCGACAGCAGGGCGGATAGGAACATCGAGAAACAGCCGGCGTGCGCCGCCCCAATCAGTTCCTCGGGGTTGGTGCCTTTTGCCTCTTCAAAACGAGAGGCGAAGGTGAACGGACCCTCGAAATAGCCGCTGCCGAGCTTCATTGTGCCGCTGCCCTCGCGCAGCGTGCCCTTCCAGGTTGCCTCAGAATGTCGAAGTGCCATGCGCTTCCTCCTTTAGACGATAATCTATTCGTGCCAATTCACGGCCGACCGGACCATAGTTTGCCTCACAAGTGCCCGGCGGTCAGTAACGCAGCATTCAAATTCGCCCCTATTCCAACGCAAAGCTGACCGTGACCCGTGCGGTCACGCTGATCTGCCCTGGCGCCAGGGTGCCTTCGGTGACGACACTCTCGCCTCCCGCATTCTGCACGACATTCTGGGTCATGCCGAGGGCGCCGGCGCTGCCCCACCCCGCACCGTAGCCCGACCACCAGCCGCTCTGTTCCTCGTTGATCGCGTATGGCTCGCCGACTTTCTGATCCAGCTCCGCGGCCATGGCGACAGCCTTCTCGCGCGCGGCCCGGATCGCCAGGGTGCGCGCCGCGTCCTTATGTTTGCGCAGCTCAGTGGTGCGAAACTGGATCCCGTGCACATAGTTCGCGCCGGCATCCAGCACGTCGGTGAGCAGATCTTCGAAGCGAGAAATGTCTCGCAGTGTGATCACGATGGTCTGGCGCACGAAGTAGCCCACGAAATCGCGTTGTTCATAGGTGTCACGGTAGCGCGGCTCAATGCTGATGTGATCGGTTTGGATCTCCTTGGTCGTGACGCCGAGTTTCTCGGCCGCGGCCATGACCTTCGCCACGCGTTCATCGTTGAGACTCTTGGCGGCGCGCAATTGCTTATCCGAGGTTTCCACGCCCAGGGTCAGGACCACCTCATCCGGGATGACCTTGACATCGGCCTCGCCGGACACCGTGATCAGGCGCGGCTCGGCACGATTCGAAGGGCCTAGCGTTTGCGCGCCGGCCGGCGCCACACCGGTGACACCGATCAACAGGGCCGTCAAGACACACAGGGCGATGGCTAGAGATGATCTCATGACTTTCCTCCTTGCTTTTCTATCGAGTCGCGAAGTTCTCCAGGTTGCTCCCGCCAACAAACTCCCGCAGGATCGAGTTATCGGGGATCGGATCGATCGGCACGGGTTCGAACCACTGCAGGAACGCGAGCAGGCGTTTTGCCTCGATATAGCCGGGCGTCCCCGGCTCGATCTGCAGGAGCAGCGGCTCGGCCAGTGGTTTGAGTGCGGCCAGCTCATATACCAGCGCTGAGTTGAACATCACATCGGCGTTCTCCTGGTAGGGGAAGATGTGGGCCCGCTCACCCCGGTGTACGCTCTCCCACCGGCCGATGGTATCGGCGGCTGAGTAGCCGCGCGTCCGCGCGTCCCGCACGATGCGGCGGAGCAGGCGCGTGTCGGTGGTGGGCACGCGGTCGTGGCGGTCGATGTTGAGCTGTGTCAGGGCCGAGGTGTAGACCCGGAAGATGCGCTCCGCGGGCACGTCTGAGACGAGCTTCGGGTTCAGCCCGTGGATCCCCTCGGCGATCAGGAGCTGATCCGGCTTGAGCTGGATGGTGACGCCGGTTTCGCTCCGGCCGGCTCGGAAGTTGAACTTCGGCAGCGTCACCTCCTCGCCAGCCATCAGTTGCAGGATGTGTTGGTTGAAAAGCTTCAGATCGAGCGCTTCCAGCGCCTCGAAGTTGAAGTTGCCTTGCTCATCCCGAGGCGTCTGCTCCCGGTCCACGAAGTAGTTGTCCAGCTCAATCGCGATGGGCCGGATGCCGTTAGCCAGCAGTTGGACAGCGAGCCGCTTGGAGAAGGTGGTTTTGCCCGACGAGGACGGCCCGGCGATCAGCACCATGCGCACTTGATCGCGCTGCTCGGCGATTTGCGTCGCGATGCGTGCGATGCGCTGTTCGTGCAGCGCCTCGGCCACCAGAATCACCTCCCCGGTGCGGCCGGCCTGGATGGCATCGTCTAACGCGCCCACATCTTTGATGCCGAGGAGTTGCAGGGTGTGGCCGTACTCTCGGAACACCGTGATGAGCTTCGGATAATCCACCACGGGTTCCAGCGCCAGGCTGGCGCGGGTCGGGAAGTGCAGGATGAAGCCGGGTGCATAGAGGATCAGCTCGAAGTAGCGCAAATAGCCGGTCGACGGCACCATGTAGCCGTGGAAATAGTTGCTGCACCCGTGCAGCTCGTACAGCACCAGGAAGTCCTTGTGCCGGTGCCGCAGCAGGCGCACCATTTCGGCGTCGCCGCGCTGCCGGAAGATCTCGATGGCCTCTGCCAGCGGCACGCGTTGTTTGTTGAGCGCCACATCGGCGGCGACGATCTCCCGCATGCGCGCCTCAATTTGCGCCAGCTCCGCGGACGTGAACGGATCGCGGCCTTCGACCTGGCAGTAATAGCCGCCGAACGTCACGGAGTGATCCACGTTCAGCCGGGCCTCGGGGAAGAGCGCCTGGACGGCCACAACCAGCAGGAAGGTCAGCGAGCGGCGGTAGATGCGGCTGCCATCCTGGTCGTCCATGCCGAGCGGCGTCACCTCGACATCGCGCTCGATGCGGTAGGTGAGCTCGCGCAGCTCATCGTCGATCAGTGCGGCGACGACCGGATAGCGCGAGGGCCTGTCGGCCTCCGCTGCGCGGATGTAGTGCTCCAACGGCGTGGAAAGCGGCGCTTCATAGAGACGGCCGTCGGCGAATTTGACCTGAGCGGTTGCACGCGGTTGGGCGGTGCGGACGACATCAGGCGCCCGGATGAATTGATCTTGGCTGCTTGGCATCAGAAATATCCTCATTAACCCACAGAAATCTCAATCCCTATTGTAGCACAATCCTCCCTCCCGAAGGAAGCCTCCTTCGGAAGCAGACGGTGAAGTTTCTGATTTAGATCATAGGTATTTTTGCCTTTTAGGGCTATGATTGGCGCAGAAAACAACGTAAGAAGTAGATTGTATTGCAAATAGCACAGGCTATTTGCGTCTGGATGTGCCATAAGACATCGAGGTGACGGAATGGCTCGCAAGGCCGTGCAATGGCTGGCACTGGCCGCCGCTGTGTGCCTGTTGGTGGGGTGTGTGGCAGGCTGGCCGCGTTGGTTCAAGGCTGAAGACCGGGATGCGCCGCTCATTACGACGGCGGAGGTCGCGGTCCAGAAGTGGGGCCAAGAGCGCGAGTTGGCCTGCGCCGACTTTACAACCACTGTGTTGCACAACGATGACGCGACTGCCACGGTGTATGTGGGATTCTTTTGTCAGGCAAGCGCCGACGCGTTGCGGCTCGGGTACGAGGGCAACGTTAAGCTGCAATTGGCCGGCGGCAAATGGCAGCCTGCTGGTCAGCCCCGGTTCAGCCTGTCGGCCGATTTTCAGCCCCGTGTTCTGCGTTTTCACCTCCAAAGTGTCTGCGGGCTGGCTTACTCCGCAGACGGTAAATGGCTGGCCTCCGGAGCCGCCGACGGCTCCATCGCTCTCTGGGATGTTGGCGCCTTGCAGCTCGTCTGGTCGCACGCAGAGGATAAGACGCAGGCCTGCGGTGTAGCCTTTTCCCCGGCGGGCGATCTGTTGGCCGCGGGTGGCAACGGTGACATCACGTTGTGGCGCGTGGCAGACGGCCAGTCTACGCAGAAGCTGCGGGGCCACACGGGCACTGTGTTCGGTGTGGCTTTCTCGCCGGACGGCCGGACCCTGGTCTCGGGCGGCGAGGATGGGGCGCTGAAGCTGTGGGATGTAGCTTCGGGACAGGAGCTGCCGCAGCTCTGCGAGACAGATTCGGTGATTCGGGCGGTCGCATTTTCGCCGAACGGCGCCGCGGTCGCGGCCGCGTGCCGGGCAGGCACCGTGCGCGAGTGGGAGCTGGCCTCCCGAACGGTGCTTTTTTCGACGCAACATCCCGACTCCGTGCTGGACCTGGCATTTTCACCGGATGGCGCGTTGTTGGCCTCGGCCGCCACGAACCGTACGGTGGAGATTTGGGACGCGGCCACCGGGCGCCACGTCCGCAAGCTCAGCTTGCACACCGACTGGGTCACCGGTGTCGCCTACTCGCCCGACGGGCAGTATCTGGTCTCAAGCAGCCGGGATGGCACCGTGCGGCTGTGGGGCATGGCAACCGGCCGGCAGTTGCGCATGATCGAATCCGATGGCGCTGCGGTGCAAAGTGTGGCGTACGCGCCGGACGGCGCCTTCGTCGCGGCCGGCAGCGCGGAGGGGACCATCAGGCTGTGGCGGATAAAATAATGATTTGACATTTGCCGCGCCCCCTGTTATAGTCGCCCCCGACAATCGAATAGCCCTGGACTCATCCAGAGAGGCGGAGGGACCGGCCCTGTGAAGCCTCGACAACCAGGAGACGGTAGTTGGTAAACTGGTAAATTGGTCGGAGGTGTGCAACCAATTTACCGATTCCCAATGTACCAATCTACTACCCCATGGTGCCAATTCCGGCAGACTTAATCTGGAAGATGAGAGGAATCGAAGTTGGCTTCTGCTCATCCCCTGCCAAGGGGATTTTTGTTGCCAGCCGTGAGCAGCGGCCGATCGCAGCAGTGTGTCAGCGCCCTCTCGTCTGAGTGATGAGGGGGCATTTTTGTTTAAGAAGGAGACATAGACCATGTCCGACACACATACCTTCGGCTTCGCCACCCGCCAACTTCACGCCGGCCAGCAGCCTGACCCTGTAACCGGCAGCCGCGCGGTGCCGATTTACCAAACGACCAGCTACCAGTTTCGCGATACGGCGCACGCCGCGGCGTTGTTTGCCCTGCAAGAATCCGGCAACATTTACACGCGCATCATGAACCCTACCACGGATGTGCTGGAGCAGCGCATCGCCAGCCTGGAAGGTGGGGTGGGCGCACTGGCCGCCAGCAGCGGCCACGCCGCGCAGGCGCAGGCCATCCTGACGCTCTGCCAGGCGGGCGATCACATCGTGGCCAGCAGCCGGCTCTACGGCGGCACCTACACCCAGTTCCGCTATACCTTCCCGCGCCTTGGGATCGAAGTGACGTTTGTGGAACCGAGCGACCCGGCCAGCTTCGAGGCTGCGATCCGGCCCAACACCAAGATCCTCTACGGCGAGACGCTGGGCAACCCCGACATCAGCGTCTTCCCGTTTGACGAGGTGGCCGCAATCGCCCGCCGGCACGCGATCCCGCTGATGATCGACAACACCTTCGCCACGCCCTACCTCTGCCGGCCGTTCGAGTGGGGCGCGAACATCGTCACGCACAGCACCACCAAGTTTCTGGGCGGCCACGGCACCACCATCGGCGGCGTCATTGTGGACGGCGGCAGCTTCGACTGGCGCTCCGGCCGCTTCCCGAACTTCACGGCGCCCGATCCATCGTACCACGGCCTGGTCTACGCCGACCTGGGCGCCGCGGCGTTCATCACCAAGGCGCGGGTGCAGACGTTGCGCGATGTCGGCGCGTGCCAGGCGCCCATCAATAGTTGGCTGACGATCCAGGGCGTCGAGACGCTGAGCCTGCGCATGGAACGGCACGTCGCCAACGCGGCCCGCGTGGCCGAGTATCTGGCCGGCCATCCGAAGGTGGCGTGGGTCAGCTATCCCGGCCTGGCCTCGCACCCCGATCACGCGCGGGCGCAGCGGTATCTCCCGAAGGGCGCGGGTGCGATCCTGGGGTTCGGCGTCCGCGGCGGGCTGGAGGCAGGCCGGCGTTTCATCGAGAGCCTTCAGCTCCTCAGCCACCTGGCGAACGTCGGCGACGCCAAGAGCCTGGCGATCCACCCGGCCACCACCACCCACAGCCAGCTCAGCGAGGAGGAGCTGATCGGCGCCGGCGTCAGCCCCGACTTCATCCGCCTGAGCATCGGGCTGGAGGACATCGAGGACATTTTGTGGGATTTGGGGCAGGCGTTAAGGTAATAACGGGGTAGATTGGTAGATTGGTAGATTGGGAAGCCGATCTACCAATCTACCAATCTACCGATCTACCAACTTACCAGCCCAAGCGAGAACCACATGACACACGATCACTCCGTCGGCATCGTCGAAACCCAAACTTTCACCTTTGCGCAGGAAACGCCCTTCGTGCTGGAGAGCGGCGCGACGCTGGGGCCGATTACGCTGGCGTACCAGACCTACGGCCAGCTCAACGCCGACCGGTCGAACGCGGTGCTGATCTTGCACGCGCTGAGCGGCGGCGCGCACGCGGCGGGGTATCGCAGCGTAGAAGACACCAAACCCGGCTGGTGGGATACCGCCATTGGGCCGGGCAAGGCGTTCGACACGAACCGCTTCTTTGTGATCTGCAGCAACATCATCGGGAGTTGCTACGGCTCTACCGGCCCGGCGAGCGTCAACCCCGCGACCGGCAAACCGTATGGGCTGACCTTCCCGGTTGTCACCATCGGTGACATGGTGCGCGGCCAGGAACGGCTGATCGATCACCTGGGGATCGAGCGGCTGCTGTGCGTGGTGGGCGGCTCGATGGGCGGGATGCAGGCGCTGGAATGGGCCGCACACCACCCGGAGCGCATCCGGGCCGCGATCCCGCTGGCGACGACTGCGCGCAGCAACGCCATGCAGATCGCGCTCAGCGAGGTGGGCCGGCAGGCGATCTACGCCGACCCGGCCTGGGGGGGCGGCGACTACTATGCGAGCGACCGCCGGCCCGACGCCGGCCTGGCCGTGGCGCGCATGATTGCGCACATCACCTACCTGAGCGAAGAGGCGATGCACCGTAAGTTCGGCCGCCGCCTGCAGGATCGGGAGCAGTTCGGCTACCAGTTCCGCACCGAATTCGAGGTGGAGAGCTACTTAAGACACCAGGGGCTCAGCTTCACGCAGCGGTTCGACGCCAACAGCTACCTCTTCATCACCAAGGCGATGGACTACTTCGACCTGAGCCAGAGCCCGGCGGGGTCGAACGGCCCGGTGAACTCATTGGCCGCGGCGTTCGCCCGCAGCCAGCACGTCAAGTTCCTGGTGGTGAGCTTCACCAGCGACTGGCTTTACCCGTCGCATCAGAGCAAGGAAATCGTGAGCGCGTTAACCGCGGCCGGCGCCGACGTGTCATACCTGGACATCGAAAGCAGCGCCGGGCACGACGCCTTCCTGGTCGAGGTGGACACCATGACGCGGCTGCTGGGCAGCTTTATGGACCGGTTGGCGCGCGAGGAGGGAATATGACTGACCTGCGTCCCGATCTCAAAATCATCGCCGACTTCATCCCGGCCGGCAGCCGCGTGCTCGACCTGGGGTGCGGCGACGGCGCGCTGCTGGACTTTGTGGTGCACGGGCAGGGGGTCACGGGCCGCGGGATCGAGCTGAGCGAGGCGGGCGTGTTGGCGTGCGTGCGCCGGGGCCTCAGTGTGCGGCAGGGGAACTTGCAGGAAGGGCTGGGCGACTATCCCGATCGCAGCTTCGACTACGTGGTGCTGGCGCAGACCCTGCCGTTTCTGGACGACCCGGCGATGATCCTGGCTGAGATGCTGCGCGTGGGGCAGCGGGCAGTGGTCAGCTTCCCGAACTGGGGCCATTGGCGGTGCCGGCTGGAGCTGCTGACCACCGGACGCATCCCGCGGGCGGTGGATCTGCCCCAGGCCTGGCACGAGAAGCCGCGCTGGCAGGCGTTCACCGTCACCGACTTCGCGCGCTTCTGCCGGGCGAACCGCATCGCCATCACAAAGCAGGCCTACCTCAACCGCGGCCGCCGGATCGACATCTTCAAGGTGACGAATCTGTTGTCCACAACCGCGGTGTTTGTGTTGGAACGGTGAATTGGTAGACCGGTAGATTGGTAGATTGGTAGATTGGTAGATTGGTTCTACCAATTTACCAATCTACCAGCTTACCAAATTACCGCCCCACCCCCAGCCGCGCCATCAGACCGAAGCCAGCAAGCCGCAGCACAGTAGCGAGGATCAGCGCGGGCACGATGCCGACGGTGTCCGACAGCCCGGCGCCGAGGAGCGGGGCCAGGAACGTGGCGATGTAGATCGTGGTTTGGTACATGCCCACGTAGGACGCCTGTTGTTCGGCCGGGCAGGTGCTCAGCACGATGTCGAAGAACACCAGGTCAACGCCCGCGGTGAAGAGCCCGCCCAGCGCGGCCCAGATCACCAGGATGTTTGGCTCGCGGGTCAGTGCCGTCAACAGGGGATAGAAACTAACTCCCAGCGCCGACGCCAGCAGCACCCACCGCTTCCCGCGCCGCTGCGTCTGGTTCGCCCACATGAAATACGCGAACATCAGCACCATCGTCTGCACCGAGTTGATGAGGCTGATCTGCTGATCGGTCGCGCCCGCGTGCTTCACCCAGTAGATGGGGAAGAGTGGCACCGCCAGCGCCATGCCCCAGCGGAAGACGAACTGGCTGACCGTGAAGTTCACGAACGCCCGGTTCTGGCGCAGCGCGCCACCGTGCGTGCGAAAAGTTTGGATCAACCCTGCGCGGGCCTCGACGACCGGCTGCGGCGGCAGGCGGATGCTGCTGGAGAAGACCACGCTGATCAAGGCGCCGACCGTCGAGGCCAGGAAGACAACCTGGTAGTTCAACGGGAAACCGAACAGCCGCAGCCCCTGGCCCACCAGCGCCACCGTCAGCGAGTTGGTCAGCCCCAGGATGGCCCAGCGCCGGCTCATCAGCGTGAATCGGCCGACCGGGCCGGCGACCCCGCCCATCACCACCGTGAACCCCACCGACACCAGCGTCTGCGGCAGCGTCGCCAGCGCCCAGATCGCGATGATCACTTCGGGTGTGTGGCTGCTGACAAAGAACGGCACGAGCCCGGTGAGCAGATAGCAGGAGAGCACCAGGAAGCGCGAGCGCGCGAACCAGGGCACGATGTTGCGCTTGCGGGCCAGGAACTCGCCCACCGGGATCGCCAGGAACATCCCGGTCAGCGCGGGCATTGCGGTCAGCAGGCCCACCATGAAATCGGACGCGCCCAAGCGCACCAGGAAGACCGACAGGAAGCTGCCGACACCGGCCGTGATGCCGACGCCGATGCCGTCGACCAGGACGTTGCGCTGGTTGCGCTGTTCCAGGGTGGCAGGCCGGAAGAGGACATCCCACAGGCGAGCCGCCCCGGCGCCGTTGGCGGCCGCGACCGGAGTTGAAATAGTTTGTGACATGGGCCGATTGTAGCGCAGGGGAGAGACGAAGGCAAAATACACCGGATCGAGCAAAGTTACTTCTCGAAAGGTCGAAGGTTCAGGGTTGGTGCGCAGTGCGTCCTTTCCCCCGCGTCTCGGATGATGGCCTATCAAAGAACGGCTGGCGCCAAAAAATTCAGGTTCTCTGCCTCAAGGCTGCTGGATGGCATTGATTCACTGCTGGACTGACGACACCGGCTTTCTTGTTGTGACTATGCTGTGCCATCTTGAGATCTAGTCATCCTGTGGAGGGCGATTCTACTCTCCGATGTCCTCGGCGATTGCTGCAAACTGTTCCAGCGCGGCCTGCAGATCTTCCACGATCTCAGCAGCCAACACATCCGGCTCCGGCAGGTTCGCGCTGTCTTCGAGGCTTTCATCGCGCAGCCAGAAGATGTCCAGGTTGACCTTATCGCGGGCCATCAGCTCGTCGAGCGCATACGCCCGCCATCGCCCCTGTGGATTGGTCTCAGACCAGGTGGCTTGCCGCTCGTGCCGGTTCTCGCGGTGATAACATGCCACGAACTCATCCAGGTCGGCGCGGCTCAACGGCTTCTGCTTGAGGCTGAAGTCGCGATTGGTGCGCAGATCGTAGATCCAGATCTGCTTTGTCCACGGCGTTTCGCTGGCCGGCTTGCGGTCGAAGAAGAACACGTTGGCCTTGACACCCTGGGCGTAGAAGATCCCGGTCGGCAGCCGCAGCAGCGTGTGCACATCGCACTCGTGCAGCAGCTTGCGGCGGACCGTCTCGCCCGCGCCGCCCTCGAACAGC